>NZ_JASMRM010000029.1:0-7520 GCF_041431305.1 Cloacibacterium sp. Arc13 | reverse complement strand
TTTTTGTTGTACAACCTCAAAGATACTTTGAGTTACTTTAATTCCTTCTTATTTTTTTATTTAGGACGCTATTGATAGGATTTATTCTTAATGAAAGTAACAAATTGTATCTGATATTATGAAATAAGACTCATCTGATGAAAAGATAGTCAATGCATTTAAAAAATCGTTAAAAGCCTTTTTCAAAATACTCCAACGCGGAAATTCATCACATTAATATTAGCCGTTGTACTTCCCGAATGGTGTATGAAACACCAAAACTTGTCTTCAATTTTTTTTTCTTAAAAACTATTTTTTTCCAAATTAAAAATATATAAATTAATATTTAAAGATTTTATCAATTAATCTATCTTTACTTACTTCAATTTGTGCTATTCCTCTTAAATTTAAATTTAAATTTACATTTACTTTTTTATGGAATGATGTTTGTAAATCAGATGTTGGGAAAGAAACGCTAACATAAAAAAGGTCTTTACTATTTGGAAATTTAGATATCATTTCTACTTTACCTTCAATTGTTCCATAAACTTCATGTGGATATTTTTCTAGTTTTATTACAACTTTTTGACCAAGAGTTACTTTGCCAACTTCTGAGGACTTAAGACTAATAGTACCGAAAATATGATCTTCCTTTTTTTGAGAAATAACATAGAATATTTTATCATCTTTTGTTACTTCATATATGTTTCTTATTGGCTTTAAAAAATATATATTTCCCTCATAGGCAGATTTTATAATATTTTTATCTTGCACAACATGGTGTATCTCGTTCTTATTATTTACTTTGTTGAGATTACTTTGCGGTAAAGAATCAAAATCTGATTTTAGTATTAGAATTATTTGATTTTTTTTAACATATTGAGAATCCCTAACAAGGATTTTATCAACTTTTCCATCTCTTGGAGATTCACCAGACCAAATATAGTTATTAGATTCTATTATTATATTTGAATTTACGTACTCAGGAATCTTAACAAAATAAGAAAAAATTAGAATTAAGAATAATATTATTAATATAAATGCATTACCCCATATTACCAATTTGTTAGGAGGTTGCGAGAATACTTCATTTATACTTTCTGATCGAAGTTCTAGATTATCTAAAATATTATTATCAGTTTCCAAGTTCTAATTGATTTTTTATTAATTTGTAATACTCTCCTTTTAAAGATGTTAAATATGAATGGGTACCTTCTTCAATGACTTTTCCTTTGTCTAAAACAATGATTTTATCAGCATTTTTAACAGTAGATAATCTATGAGCGATAATGATTGCTGTTCTGCCCTTAAAAAATTCTTCAAGATTTTCCATTATAATATTCTCATTATTAGCATCCAAGGAACTTGTGGCCTCATCAAAAAAAATGTATTCAGGTTCTTTGTAAACAGCTCTAGCAATAAATAATCTCTGCCTTTGCCCACCACTTATCCCAATGCCTTCATTTCCTATTTTAGTATTATAACTTAAGGGAAGTTTTTCAATAAAATCTTTTATATTAGATATATCTACTGCTTTCTTTAATTTTAATTTATCAATATTATCATTTCCAATGCATATATTTTCTGCAATACTATCATTAAATATATATCCATCTTGCATTACAACTCCGCATTTGTCTCTCCATGTTCTAGGGGAAATATTTTTTAGATTTAGGTTCCCAATTAGGATTTCTCCTTTTTGAGGTTCATAAAATTTCATCAAAAGTTTTAATAATGTTGTTTTACCACTACCACTTGCTCCTACGATTGCAGTGGTTTTTCTATAGGGGATTCTAATATTTAAGCTTGAAAAAATGAAATCTTGAGAACCAGAATATTTAAAAAATAAATCATTAATCTCAATGTCATCTTTTGGGATATCTTCAAAAAGAGTTTGTTCATGTGAGTTTTCTTCCTCTTTTTCATGAATCTCTTTTAATCGTTCGAGAGATATTTTTGCATCTTGAAATTGTTTAATAAAATCAACTAGTTGAGATAGGGGAGAGCTTAACTGTCCTACAATATACTGTATTGATAGCATCATACCAAGAGTTAAATTACCACTTAATACGAGTTTGGCAGATAAGAAGCTGATTAATATATCTTTAATCTGATTAATAAAATTACCTCCTACGAATTGTAATTGTTCTAAGGACAAAGACTTTATATGTATTTTAAATAGTTTAGCTTGAGTAGATTCCCAGCCCCATCTTTTTTGTTTTTCTGCATTAAACATTTTAATTTCTTGCATCCCATTAACAATTTCAATTACTTGACTTTGTTCTTGAGCAAATTGGGCAAATCTTTTATAATCTAATTCCTTTCTTTTTTTTAAAAAGAAAAGAATCCAAATTAAGTATATCATTGAACCTATAAAAAAAGCAATAAATATTTGATAATTGTAAGAAAATAAAACAACACCAAATATAATTATGTTAAATAATGAAAATAGAGTATTTAGAGATGAACTTGTTAGTAGCTGTTCAATCCTATTATGATCATTAATTCTCTGCATTATATCACCAGTCATTCTTGTATCAAAAAAACTGATTGGCAACTTCATTAATTTAACAAAAAAATCTGATATTATAGAAATATTTATTCTTGTAGATAAATGAAGTAAGATCCAGCCTCTAAAAATTTCAATACCCGTTTTTCCTATAAATAATAATAACTGCGCTAATAATATTAAATATATAAAATTCAAATTATTATTTTGTATCCCAATATCAACAATACTTTGGGTTAAGAATGGAAAAATTAGAGATAATAAACTCCCTGCAATTAGACCTAATAAAAGTTGTAAAAATAACGTTTTATACTTAAGAAAATATTTCACTAGAAAGGAGAAGGAGGTTTTGTTCGCTTCATCTTCCCAATCATTTTTATAGAAAGTAGGTGTTGTTTCTAAAACTAAAACGATTCCTTCATCTGTACTTGAAGAAGCATTCTCTCCAATCCAAGATTTAATAAATTCTTCCTTATTATATTGTATTAGTCCATAACTAGGATCTGAAACATAAACAGTAGTTTTATTATTTTTGATTTTAATTTTATAAACAACAACGAAGTGAGTTTTGTTCCAATGCACAATACATGGAAACGGTACATCACTAGACAGGGTGTCAAAATCAATTTTTACCCCTAATGTTGAGAATCCAATTTTTTCCGCTGCATCGCTTAACGATAAAAGATTAGTTCCCTCTCTTGTCGTCTCAGAAAAAAGCCGAATCTCTTTTAATGAGATACTTTTACCATAAAATTTACTAATTATTCTCAAGCAGGTTGGACCGCAATCTCGACTATCAGCCTGTTTAAAAAAAGGGAAGTTTATCATTAGCAAATAATTATAGAGTAATTTTTCACAAAATTTTCTGATAAAAATGTAATGAACACATCATTTAATACATCATCATCATTTTCAAATTCTTTTTTCACTAGGTTGTATAAATCAAAAAGTTTAATCTCTTTACCAAAATCAAATATATCAATAAGTAAATTTCCAAATCCATATAAGGCATACTCGATATCGTCAAGATTTTCAATTAATGATTTTCTAACACAATAATAATATGTTTCTTGTGAGGGAATATTATTATAGAAAATAGTTGAGTCAATATCCTTAATAACAAGTCTGTGAGGAGATAAAATATCATTAAGATAAAAATGTGATGAAAAAATATGAGTTGAGTTATTAGCAATAATATTTAATTTTAGTAATTCAGATATTCCTCCTGTTAGATGTTTTCGAAAAATATTTAGTTGTTTGATATATTCAAATTTATTAGGTATTGACTGATTGATTGATTTTTTAAAAAATTCATAATTATATACTTCCTCAATAAATTTGTTTTCCGTAGATTTAATTATATCAAATAAATCATTATCATAAAATGTTTTATCATTATAAATCAATGATAACAAATGTTTTGTTCTATAAAACATATTAAAAAAAATTTTTATTGGCTAATTTCAATATTCTTGAATGATATATAGGATATTCATTAAGCAAATTAAGATAGACCTGTTCATTTATTATTGAATTTCTCTTTGCTCCTCCCAATGTATGAATATAACTTATTTCGGGAATTTTTTCAAATTGATAGAAGAACGCAAAATTTCTAATGCCTTCATATAACTCTTTAACCTTCATATTATATTGATTAGAAAGTTGATGAAATATGCCTTGTTCTAAATAAATACTAAGTGCACCAGTCATTACTTTAGACAAATTTTTATCATTCTTTTTTATAAAATCAAAAACGAAATCTACATAAAACTTAATAAAGTTAATATTATTTCCACCAAAAACACCAAAATTATATGAGGAAGTATTCCCAATCATTCCTCCATTTTTAGTATAAACAAGTAATTCGGGAGTAAATCCCTCAAAATTATTATAAATATCTTGGCACAGATTTTTACCAAATTCTATCTCACTTTCCGCATTTTGTACTATAAAGTCAGACGATAAAATCATTTCATTAAAAGGTTTCCAAATAAACACATCATTATCTACGTGTAAGAAGGGCTCATTTTGAACACTATAGGCAATTAATTTTCCCATTGCCCACAACTCTTCTGATAACTCTTTAATATTCTCTAAATCTGTCCTTACACTTGTGTAGGGCAACTTTAATTCATCAATTAAAATTTTTTTTCCAATATCATCAGTAACTAATTCAACATTATTATAAAATTCTTTAAGCTTTAAACAACTTAATGCACAGCTCATATAAAAAATATCGTCTGAAAGCCACCCTCCATTTTTTCTATGAACTTTTTCGGTTAAGTTAGATAAATCTTTATGTTTTATAATGGGTTTTGACCAAAAAGACTGAACTATTTTAAAATCACTTTTTAATTTTTCCATATACCTTCATAAGGGTTATAACTACATTTTTTAGGTTTGCTAAATTGATTATCCAAATAAGCCCGACAATCTGTGCAAATATATCTAAATTCACAATCCTTACAAACCTCTATTTGATCTTTATTAATCAAATTATATTTTGAAAAATCCTTTTGAGTAATCGCATTAGAAATTTTTAAATTTTTAATATTACCATAACTATTTTCCATTGATGGGCAATTTTTAATATTTCCGTACTGATCTATTCCAATTTTTTTGTATAAGCATGAGTTAAATTTTAAAGATTCAGTAAAACTTTGAATATTCACAGAAAAAGTTTTTGGAGAAACAAAACCACAACAAGTTTCATTAAAGTTTTCTAAATCTAAAAAATATATAGGGAATAATAATTTTCTAATTTTCAAGTTTTTTGGATAATTAAATAATGTAATTTCTCTTACTCTTTTACAATTATTTTCAATCCATTCAAAAAAAGATTCCTCCATATATCTGGAATATTTAACTACTAGATTAATACATCTAATACCAGTCAAATCAAAATAATCTAGTATTTTTTTAAAATCCACTTCAGAAATTTCATTAAATATTCTAAATTCAACAGCTTCACATCTCAATTCATCTAATTCAATAACAACTTTTTTGAGATATTCTTTTTCATATTTCCCACTAAAATCAATAACTGCATTAGAGATGATAAAAGGGATATCAAATTTTGAAAAATCAATTTCTTTAAACCTATCATGTAATTCATTATCAATATAAATGAAATCATTTTCAACTAGAAATTCTATATAGGAGTCAAATATTTCAGATTCATTTATAAATTTATCTCTCAAGGTAGATAAATTTCTTTCTTCATTTAGATTTATTATTATTTCATAAAGAGAATTAGGAATTATTTCATAATTTCTCCTTTGTAAGTCACAAATAATACTCTGGGAAAATCCTTTAACAACGGTACAATTACCGTATAGGTATATATATTTATTTGATATCATACTTGCATATTGATTTATAAAAATTAATACTAAAGGTATTTTTTGAATTATGTCTTTTAGAGTCAATATTAAGTGTTCCTCCAACGGTCATTGGGGTTCTGAATATTAATGGGATGTTTTTTTTATTTTGTGTCTTCATTTATTAAAGATTCAGCAATTTTTTTTTCAATATAATAGTTACACGGAGAAGAGACCATGCCAAATTGGCCCAATGGATTTACCTCTAAAAAATATAAAGCATTTTCTGGTGTATAAATAATGTCTAACGATCCTGTGTCAAGTTCTAAATCATTCATCAAATTTGTTATTTGTCTTTCTTCTTCTCCAGTCAACTTAAAAGGAAAATTTCTATTTGGTTTTTCGAAATCATAACGTCTAAAATCTACACTAGTTTGTTCATTATTATTTGATATAATCGCCATGGGATATATCTCTCCTTTATAGTAAAAAATTCTTAATTCAAATTTTTTATCTATTTCTTGTTGAAATAAAGATGGATAAAAAAAATCATCAATCAAATTAATATTTTTATCATCTATACGTGTAGTATATGTAGCACAAATATTTTGATTTTCATAAAAAATTCCAACCTCATAAAGTGGTTTATTAATAACTTTTCTATGCTTTTTTAAAAATTTTTTTAAATCTTTTTTATTATTACATATTAATGATTCTGGAATATAAAAACCATTTTTTACGGCTAAAGAATTTTGTTCTACTTTACTAGGATATTGTTTCAATAAATTGTGACTTACTGACCATTTTTTGTCTCTTAAAGAATGGAAAAAATATTTTGAGCAACCTTTTATAAAATCATTTTTTAAAAAATAATTAAAATCTTCATCTTCTTCATAATATCTGTAGTCATGATTCATCCATCTTCTGTACCAAATAACATTAATATCTTCAAAGTTTATCCCTAACAAATCTGTATTGAAATTTCCTTTATTATCAAATTTTATTGTCAAATTTTCATTAATCAAATCTGCTCCATTTATTCTCTTTACATTTCCACCAAGATGATTTATCCAATCAAGTATTGTGTCAGTAGTATATTCGTATTCTGATTGACTTATTAATAAAATCATAAAATTTTTTAAAAAAAACCGCTTAAAAAAGCGGTTGGTTAAAAAAATGTATTTAAATTGATCTGTAACTTTTTTATTCAATTTTGTAAACAAACATATCACAAAATTGAGTAACAAAATCATCACATCTCAAAATGAAAATACCAAATTAATCAAGAGATACCTCTCCGCATTCATGATATCCAGTAAATGAACAATTTGAACCATAAACTGTAAACCCACCAAAAACTTTAGACATAACTTCTTTAGTAAGTTTATCCTTGCTTTTTAATTTTTTTAGTTTTTCTAATTTCATAATTATTAATTTAAATTTTAATCTAAAGAGCCATCTCCACAATCGTATTGAGGTCCGCCAATGTAAATGTAACTGCCACTACAATTAGTTCCTTGAACACTGTAGCCTCCAAAAGTAACTGCCATAGCTTCTTTTGTTAGTTTTGTTTTTTTTAGTTTTTTCAATTTTTCTAGTTTCATGATTTTTCTTTTAATTGTTAAACGTATGTAAATCAATAGCGTCCTAAATAAAAAAATAAGAAGGAATTAAAGTAACTCAAAGTATCTTTGAGGTTGTACAACAAAAAA
>NZ_JASMRM010000028.1:0-7552 GCF_041431305.1 Cloacibacterium sp. Arc13 | reverse complement strand
AGCAAAAACGTTTTTACTTTGGTTTAATTATTTATTTTTGTCCTATAATCTGTATCGGTTTTTTAGGACTAGTCATTATTTTTTGTTAAAATCTCCCGCATACACTGAAGTAAGTTTATCTAGAGAAATATATTTTCGAAGAGCTGCATTTACTTCATCTAATTTTAATGCCTGAATTTTTGTATTTACATCATCAAAATTATCTAGAGAAATTCCATACTGTAATTTAGTATTTACCAAATTCACAAGAGTATTTTCCATGCCTAACATTGTAGTTCTTTGGTTAGAAAAACTTTTCTTATTAGCATCTAATTCTTCTTGTGTAAACCCGTCTTTCAAAGCTTTTGCGACTTCTTCTTTCAAAGCATTTTCTACAGCATCTCTTTTTGTAGGATTTAGAATCGCATAATAGCCCCAAGAAGCTACGTCATTGTTAAGAGGAACATCAATAAAAGAACCAGCTCCATAAGAAATTCCTTCTTTTTCACGAAGACGAGTTGGGATTCTTGCAGTAAGGAAACCTCCACTTCCTAGAATTTCATTGGCCATTGTTAAAGCTGCATAATCAGGATGGTCTTGTTTCATTTTAAGACTTAAAGTTCCAAGTGCTACTGCATTTTCTTTGTCTGGAGTTATTATTTTTTTGTCTGCTTTTTGAGTTTCAAAATAAGTTGGCATTACTTCTACAAATTTAGATTTAGCCACTAATTTTCCGAAAACATTTTCTAAAGATTTAGCAGCTACATTTTTGTCTAAACTACCAATGATAGTTCCGTAACCATTACTCGTTCCAAAAATGTTTTTGTAAAAATCTACTACTTGTTCTCTTGTTACTTTCTTATAATCATCTATTTGTTCTTGTAAACTTGGAGTATAGAAAATACTTGTTTTAGGATATGGATTGGCTAATCTTTGTAATTCATTTTGTGCAATAGCTTGTGGATCTTTTATTTGTCCTTCTAGCCAAGTATTGGTTTCGGTTACAGATTTTTCTAATTCATTTTGAGGGAAAGTAGAATTGTTTAAAATATCCTTAATCAATTCCATAATTTTAGGAAAATGCTCATTGTAAGTAGAGAAGCTAAGGTACAGATTTTGTCCGTAGCTGTTGAAATATAGGTTAGACTTTGTTTGGTCTAATAAATCCTGAATTTGTTCTTTGGTTCTGGTTTTGGTCCCTGCTTTCAGTAAATTTGCAAAAAGACTTCCAACTTCTGCTTTTCCTAGTAAATCTTTTTCGTTTCCTAGCATAAAACGGAAAGTTCCTTGTACTTTATCACCTTTTAATTCTTTGTTGATTAAGCCATATTTCATCCCGTTTGAAAGTTTACCTTCGGTAAGATTTTTCTTAAGATTTGCAATGCTGGCTTCAAAAGGTGCAGGTTCTTTTTCTATTGCTTTTCCTTTGTAATTATTGGTAAGAGCCGCAATTTGGTTGTCTCTAAATTCTGCGGGTAACACTCTTTCTTCATTAGCAGAAGGACGGAAAACACCTATGGTTCTATTGTTAGATTTAAAATATTTTTGAGCCACTCTGTTAATGTCTGCCAAAGTAAGCGCTTCTACATTATCTCTGTAAAGAAAAGCAAGCTTATAGTTTCCAGCACCAATAATTTCTGTTAAGTTAATTGCAAAATTGATGGTATTGTTTTTAGAATTTTCTATATTCTTTAGAAGTTTAGCTTTTGCTCTTTTTAAGTCGTCTTCTGTAAATTTGATGGTGGAAATTTTGTCAAGTTCAGTTTTTACTAATTGTGTAGTTTCGTCTAGATTTTTGTCTTTAGAAACATCAAAATTGAAATACATTAAACCAGGATCCCTAAGTGTAGGGAGATAATTCCAAATGGAAGATACTTTTTTGGTTTCTACTAAATTTTTATACAAATAACCAGAAGGATCTGCCGTAAGAATTTCGCCTAATGCTTCTATTGCAGCATAATCTTTGTCTGCATAAGCTGGGGTATGATATCCTACAGCTACAATTTTACTTTCATTATTCCTTCTGATTTCAAAATATTTTTCGCCATTTTGGGCAGGTTCTACAGTATAAGTTCCTCCTAATTCTCTTGCTGGTTTTGGTAATACTGAAAAATAATCACTAATGTATTTTAAAGCATTATTTTCATCAAATTTTCCTGCAATAATTAATGTAGAATTATCAGGTTGATAATATTTTTCGTAGAATTTTTTAAGAGTTACAGCTTTTACACGTTCTATGTCTTCTTTGCTTCCAATAGTAGAATTTCCGTAATTGTGCCACATATATGCATTAGAAAAAACACCCTCCATCATAACTCTGGTCGGACTATTTTCTCCCATCTCGAATTCGTTTCTTACTACAGAAAACTCTTTATCTAAATCACTTTGAAGCATAGTTGCGTTAAGCATTCTGTCTGCTTCCATTTGTATTGCCCATTTTAGGTTTTCATCATTTGATGGGAAAACTTCGTAGTAATTTGTTCTGTCATAGTAAGTGGTGCCATTAGCAATTCCACCTTTATCAGTCAATTGTTTTTTTATATCGCCAAGGTTTTTGGTAGATTTAAAAAGCATGTGTTCTAATAAATGAGCCATTCCTTTCTCTCCATACCCTTCATCTTTAGAACCTACATTATAAACAATGTTTACCACCATGTTACTCTGAGATTGATCAGGAATTAATAGCACTTTCATGCCATTGTCAAGAGCGTATTCCTTTATTCCTTCAATATTAGATAAGAATTTAGGAGAACTAGCTTTTTGAGCAAATACAGAAACGGAAGTTCCTAGCATAAAGCTCATTGCGGTCATTAAAAGAAGTTTTTTCATAAAATTTGATTATTAGGTTAAAAAAGTCCTTCACAATAAGACCGTTAAGTTACAACATTTGTTACAAATTAATTAATAAATTTGCATCAATGAACATAGAAAAAATCATTTTGGGAATTGACCCAGGAACTTCTGTAATGGGTTTCGGGATTATTTCTGTATATAAAGGAAAAATGAAACTCATTGCCATAGATGAATTGGTAATGAAAAAAGAACCCAATCACGAAACGAAACTCAAAAAGATTTTTGACAAAACTTTAGCTTTAATAGACGAATTTCATCCAGATGAAGTTGCGCTAGAAGCACCATTTTTCGGGAAAAATGTGCAATCTATGCTCAAACTAGGACGAGCACAAGGTGTGGCAATGGCTGCAAGTCTTCATCGTGATATTCCCATCACCGAATATTCTCCAAAAAAAGTAAAAATGGCGATTACAGGAAACGGAAACGCCAGCAAAGAGCAAGTTGCAGGAATGCTGCAAAATCTTCTTGCGATGAAAGAATTTCCTACCAAATATCTTGATGCTTCTGATGGTTTAGCAGTGGCGGTTTGTCATAGTTTCAATCTAGGAAAACCTGAAAATGATAAAAATTACACAGGTTGGGCAAGTTTTTTAAAACAAAATCCTGATAGAATTAAGTAATTTTCAGTGTTCTAAATCTTGTAAAATTAAATTTTAGTTTACTGTAATTCAGTGTTTTAAAATTGTAAAATGATTTTACATGTATTTTACTGTGTAAAACCTAATACTATTCGTAACATTGTTGCGTTATTATTCGACCAATCAAAAAATATTCCTATGGAAAATAAAACGCAAACTCCAGATAAAAATATTCCTACCAAAAACGGAATGTATCACCAAATGAACGGATTTCAGAAATTTCTGATGATGTGTTCTGGTTCTAATCTTCATATTTTACAAAAATCTCCTAGCGAATGGAATAAATATGCAGGAATTGGCGGAATTGTACTTTTCACCGCGGTTTTTGCTACACTTTCGGCAAGTTATGCTATGTTTACCGTTTTCGAAGATGTTTGGATTTCTGCGGGATTTGGAATTTTGTGGGGACTCATGATTTTTAATCTCGATAGATATATTGTTTCTTCCATCAAAAAAACTGGGAGTTTTTGGAATCAGTTTTTCATGGCGGTTCCTCGTTTGATTTTGGCAACTTTTCTCGGAATTGTGATTTCAAAACCTTTAGAATTGAAAATTTTTGAAAAAGAAGTCAATAAACAACTCAATACTATTATTCAAAGAAATAAAACCGAATTGCAAAAAACAATGAACGGTAGAATTTTGCAACAATCTGGTCCTTTTGCTGAAGAAAAACAAAAAATTCAGAAACAAATTGCCACATATCAAGCTTCTTACGATTCTGCTTCGGTGGAATTAGAAAAAGAAATTTTAGGAACTAAAACGGGTTTAACTTCAGGAAAAGTAGGCTTCGGAACAAATGCGAAACGTAAAGCAGAACTGAAAGAACAACGCAGAAAAGATTTAGAAAATTACCAAAAACAAATGGAGCCGAGATTGAAATATTTGGACTCTCAAATTTCTGGTGTGTATCAAAATCTACAAACCGAACAGGAAAATTCTGAACAAGTAGAAAATAAATTTGATGGTTTTGCTGCGAGATTACAAGCACTTTCAGAATTGGGAGATACTAATTCTATCATGGCTCTTGCGTCATTTTTCATTATGATGATGTTTATTACACTAGAAATTTCTCCTGTTTTGGTGAAGCTAATTTCCTCAGTTGGGCCTTATGATTATCTTCTAGACAAAACCGAAAACGATTACCGACTGTATTCTAAAGAAAAAATAGAAAAAGGAAACGCCGCTACAGATTTTAGAATAGACGATTTCAAAAATAATCTTGGAAAATAAAATTTCGAAAACCTGCGATAATTCAGCCGCATAAAATTTCTGGAAGTTTTTTCAAGTGATAATTTTGCATCGTCAAATTATATATGAAAAGTACTATGCAGAATTCGGGAAAAAGATGGTTTATTGCCGTGATGGCGACCTTAGTGCATCTGTGTTTAGGAACAGTTTACGCGTGGAGTTTTTTCCAGAAAACCGTCTCCGAAACTTTTGGTTGGAGCAATTCAGAAACAGCTTGGGCATTTAGCTTAGCGATTTTTATGTTGGGTGTCACTGCAAGTTGGGGCGGACAAAATTTACAGAAATTTGGGCCTAGAAAATTAGCGTTAATAGGAGCGTTTCTCTACGCTTTCGGTTATATTATTTCCTATTTTGCTTTACAAAACGAAAGTTTATGGTTGCTGTATTTTGGTTACGGAATTGTAGGCGGAATTGGTTTAGGTTTAGCTTATGTAACGCCAGTTGCTACGGTTTCTAAATGGTTTCCGGATAAGCAAGGCTTAGTAACAGGAATGGTAGTCATGGGATTTGGATTGGGCGCTTTACTCATGTCAAAACTTCTCGCGCCAATATTTTTAGAATATTTTGAAAAAGATTTAGCCAAAACTTTCCTTGCAATTGGGATTACTCTTTTGGTTCTTCTTCCGTTTTTTGCCAATTTTTTGAACTTGCCAACAGAAGAAAAATCGACAGAAATTTCAGCCGAAAAATTAAGTGCTACTAAAGAAATTCTCTCTCCCAATTTTATTTTCATTTGGTTGATTTTCATGTTTAATGTAGTTGCGGGAATGATTTTTATATCGTTCCAATCTCCATTATTGCAAGACTTATTGAAAGCCGACAACGTAAATATAGACACCGCAACGCTAGAAAAAAGTGGAGCTACGTTAATTGCAATTAGTGCATTATTCAATGGTTTAGGAAGATTTTTCTGGGGAAGTATTTCAGATAAATTAGGAAGAGTAACCACTTTCAGACTATTACTTTTGATAGAAATGGGCGTTTTTGCTTCATTGATTTTTATTAAATCACCCATTTTATTTTCTGTAGGAGTTTGTTTGATTTTACTGAATTATGGAGGAGGTTTCGGCGTTTTACCATCTTTAATCAAAGATTTTTTTGGAACAAAACTGATGCCGATAGTTTACGGAGCAGCACTTACAGCTTGGGGAGTTGGTGGAATTTTAGGCCCACAAATCACCGCTTACATGAAAGATCATTTCGCCGTAAACGCAGGATTATATGCCTATAAAGTAGCTTTGGTTTTAATAGCTTTGGGAATTGGATTATCGTTTTTTGTAAAAAATAAAAAAGCTCAATAAAAATCTAGTTTTTCGTTTTATCACAAAAATTGATTAAATAATTTCTTACTTTAAAATTAGTTTTATCACCAGCTTTTTCAAAGCATTCACATGCTTTTACATTATTGTTTAATGCTAAAAAAGCAATTCCCGATTTGATGAAGGTTTCTTCAAAGAAAGAATTAAACCTGTTTTCTCCAATATTGAGAGACTTTAATTTTTCATATTCTTTAGCGATTTCTTCAAATTTATTGACTCCATAATATTGTAAAATATTTCTTCTAATTTCATAAAGTTTTATCTCGTCTTTATTAGTGAGGTCGTTTTTCCATTTTAGAAATTTCTCTTCTTGAATGATGAGAAGGTCTTCATTAAAAGGATTTTTATAATATTTTTCAGCTTTTTTTAATGCGGAAATATAATTGGAATCATAACTTGGAGTCTTAGAATCCAGAACTTTTATATAATCAATTTTATTATCTTTTGTAAGAATGTATTCTATTTTGAAAAACAAATCAATATCATCTTTTGAGTCTCCTTGTGGTGTATTCCTGATGAAAAAGTCATTATAAGAATCTTCGTAATTAAAATTAGGTTCGAAAACTTCATTACAAACGAGAACATTTTTACCGTTTCTCATTTCTCTTTTTGGTGCGAATTCTGGGTATCTATTTATAAAATCATTTGGTCTTAAAAAGGCAAATACTTTTTTTTCTTTATCATCAATATCTTCTAGAACTAAATAATTGTCTACAAAAAAATAGTTTAATGTTCTAAAATCTGATTTTATTTGTTTAGAATCTACCGTTATTTTCTGTTTTCCTGTATCAATATATAAGTAATTATCTCTGAATTCATATTTTGTGAAAAAAGAATAATAAGGCGAGTTGATTTCAAGATTATTTCCGTCTTTGTATAAAACTTTATCTAAAATCCATTTTCCAGAAAGTTTTTCAATTTGAGCAAAAGTGAATATTGAAATAAAAAAGGAGATGATTATTAATGTTTTTTTCATGTTCCAAATATAAAAAAATCTCTCAAAATTTTTGAGAGATGTTCATATATTTTAAGAGGTATTTTAGTCTAAAAGTTGAGCATATTTTTTTCTATTTTCCCACAAAATCCAAAGTAAAATTACCGCGAAAACCAATCCTGGAAGAATTCCGGCAGGATCATGGTGAAAATGATGCGCTAAAATCCCAATAATAATTGGTAACATAACTAATGCACCAACTGCTCTTGTTTTTGGGAGTAATACTAAAAGTCCTCCTACAATTTCTGTAATCGCAATGAGAGGCATTAACCAACCAATTTTGCCAAAAGCACCGAACATTTCTAGTTGTTCTGGGGTTAGTTTTGGTGTTGGCATAAAGTTGAAAAATTTATTTGCCCCGAAAATAATCATTCCCACTCCGAAGAGAATGCATAAAATGTTGTAAACTGTTTTCATATAATTTAATTTGATGTGAAGTAAAGATTGAGTTGTCCTAAAAAAGGTTGACTCGTTAATAATTCAAATATAGTTAAATCGTAGCAGAATTAATTCTGTTACGA
>NZ_JASMRM010000027.1:0-9197 GCF_041431305.1 Cloacibacterium sp. Arc13 | reverse complement strand
AAATGTAAAGCTAAATGTAAAATAGGTATTTAGGCTGTTTCTATTTTTAATAATTTTTATTTAGGACAGTATTGAAACATCTTCAATTAAAATTCATATTTAAAAAAATATTTATTGAAATACTTTGTTTCAATAATTTTTTGAATTTATAAAACTTTTTAAGACTATTAATAATTTTTAATTGCATTTAAAAATGCTGACTTTAAGAAATTCATATCTCCTAATCTATTACGCTCCAAAGCTTCTATATATTCATCGTGGGTCTTTCCAAAATTCAAATCTGCCACATACTGCTCCTCATAATACATATACATTTCTTCTGAACAACACTCAGCAAGATAGTTTTCCTTTATTCCAAAAAGTCTATTCCAAGTCTCTATGCGTTCTTCATATCCTGTACTTACCAAATCAACGTTCATATCACTAGGTTCCATATCATCAGAGAAAGCTTTGTTAAGGGTAATTTCTACATCAATTCTTGGATATGGGGTAATTTTACTAAATGGGAAAAAAGCTTGTTTCCTAGTCTTAGAGACAATTCTGTTATTCTGTTTTATAATTTCAAAGATGGTATTCTCTGCTAATTTGTATTTACTATTACAAACATCACAAATCGGTAATAGATTGTTTGTATTTATAGATGTAAATGGGAAATGATTTCGCGGTAAATAATGATCTAGTGCACTTCTTTTAGAGTGGAACTTAATTAAAACTTTATTTATTCCACAGCATCTGCAAGTCCTTGATTTACTTACAAGACTTTTATAATAGTCTTCAATCTTGCCATATTTATTATAAAACACTTCTCTATTAACAGCTTTGTCATAAAGTTTATCAAAAAATATTTTGATTTGTTTACTTAAATCTTCACTTATCAAGTCAATATCAACATATTCTAACGGAGTCAAATCACCATTACATAATAGCCTGATTTTATTATTCTGATGTATTCCTCGCTTTAATGTTTTTAAATGACTCTTAGAAAGAGTTTTACAAATTGCGAAACATTCAGTAATAGGATTTAATAAATATTCGTCATTTACTCCTTCTATTAATGATTGATATTTTGGAAGAACTAATGATGTGTCAAATACGGCTTGAGGAATGTAAGGAGCACGAAATATAACATCTAAAAATAAGTGGTTCACAAAAGATTGAATTTTGTGAAACTTAGAATTGATATGTTTATATGGTTTTATCATCTTTTCTTAATTATATCCGTCATTTCTTTTATCAAGAGAACTTTTTCTATTGAATCTCCTAACTCAGAATTTAACTCTTCAATTAACCCTTCTACATTATCAGTCTGTAAAAACCTTTCTCTATATGCATTCAATTTTTTTAGTGAATATTCTCCTATCGTATTCTTTCGCTTAAATATTTTATTCGTCAAAATATTAACGGATGTCCCGAAAGTGTCTATATCCAAGTCTTGGGCGTTTTGCGGTTGATTTCCTTTATCAAATACAATCACCTTATCAGGAAAACAATCCGAAATAATAAATGGAGAATGCGAAGTGATGAGGATGTCACGCATTAAATGATTTGTACCACTTTTGTTTAAACAATCCTTCAATAGACTTATAAATTCTGAACGCCACTCTGGATTAAAGTGTGTTTCAGGTTCATCTAACAACATCAATGTACTTTTGTCTCCCAATAACAAACATATTCCCATAGTATGTAAAAACTGATGTTCCCCATCAGAAAATGCTTTTAAAAGCATTTTATCATCTGAGTTTTTCTTTTTCAACCGAAACAGATTGAAATGAAAAATATGCTCCTGTTCTTTGAAAGCAGGTATTTTATACATTGCATACAAGCTATCAGAATTGTATACCTCTTTTTTAAGCTCTTTATCAACTACTCTCAAATTAAGTAAAGTAAGAACCTGAAAAGCTTTGAAGAGCTGTAATGGGGTTTCAAAATGTTCATTGAATGCAGATTTTAATGTACTTTCTTTTGTTTGCTTATTTTCATCAAAGTAAAAATCCAATACTTCGTGTTCATATCCTCTTTCATCATTAGCAGGTTGAGTAAATTTTACAGTAGCACATTTACGCAATTTATCCAATGTTTCTTCAACTAATGGCAATAAATATCCCAACTCAGGATCTTCATCATCATAATACATTTTATGATTATTAATTACCAGGCGGAAACTATGTAGCTTGTCGATACTCAACTGCTCCTTAATGGGTTCAATTGTGTCATCATTCTGTAAAAGAAAATTAGCCAAAAGAATCGCTTGGCTCATATGATAATCCATATAAACTAAACTACTTTCAGGTTTTTCCTCTATCTTATAATCCAAGACAAGCTTTGCCCTATTACGTAAGTGATAAATATATTCATCCAATTGTAATAGTCTGGATTTTATAAATGGTAGGCTTAATATCTCATTTTCACCCGAAGAGTATCCGATAACCAATTCCGGTAAATAGCTTCGGATAGAACCGGAAATATCTATATATTCAGGTTCGTCAGATTGATCTAAAGCTTTTATCTTTATTTGGGGGATTTTATCTTTTTCTTTCCTGATAATTATGTTATGATAATTTTCTACCTTTTTCTCTGCTTCACGAGGAATAATGAAGTACTCTAATTCATAAGCCACAGGATCAGATACCTCCTTTTTAAAATCACTTTTCAGAAATTCCGAAGTTTCTGGGGCAAGCGTACAACATTCCAAATGATAAAAGATATTAGACAATGCTTCTAACACATTAGATTTTCCACTTCCATTTAGTCCTGCAAAACAATAAGGATGAAAGTTTACCCATTCTTCATTAGGTTCATCATCTCTAAAAATAACGGTAAAATTCTCCTTACCTTGATCTGTTTTTATTTTATCAAGACTTCGGAATTTTTCTAATATGGTTAATCGGACTAATTTCATTTTACCTGTAATTTTACTTTATTATCAGTTCCAAAAGTTTGAGTGATTTCTTCCTCTTCCATTAGCTCGAATAAGATTCTTCTTGCTTCTGTAAAGTCCTTAAACTCATCAAAATTTTGTTGTTCAAATAAATTTATCAAATACTGCAACCTTTGTTTATTACCTTTCAAATCCTGAACAGTAAACTTCTTAATCAAATCCTTAAAAATAGGTTCTTCATCTATCTCAACATCAGGTTTAAAAGCATTTTGAAGAATTACCTGAAACAATTGCTGTAATATTTCTAATGATTGCTCTACTTTACTCTTTACATTTTGAATCAATTCATAAATTTGGCTAAACCGATTTTGTAAATTAAGATCTTTAGGAACAGGAATCTCTATATTCCTCAATTTCTCCAATGTAATTTCTTTGAAGGTTGAGCCTTTTACATATTTGTCAACAAGAAACAGAAAGCCATCACTTTTCAAAGTAACAAACAAATAGTTTGGGACAATTACTTTTTTATTTGGAGAAATCAATGCAATACCTCTACTTAAATTGAAATTTTTAGTTTCGGCATCCACAATAGCAACTTCCCCTATTGTTGCTCTAATAGTTATAAGAATATCATCAATCGAACAGATTGTTCGTGAGTATTTTTCAGAAATTTCTTTAGTTGTTTTCAGCAAATTTTTTGTAACAATCTTTCCTGACTTTATATCCCCTGTTCTAATATATGGTGTACCACCATCAATGTGGGGGCCTGCTTGAACAATTCCATACGTAATAATTTTGTCTTTCGGAGTAACTTGGGATAGTTTTTTTCGAGGAAACCCTTTCTGATTATTTACAGGGTCTCCAAACATTTTGAAATATACAGATTGGATTAAATTTTCCAATATATTAATTGTTTTTATCTTATCATTAATATACGTCTGAACACTATCTAATTGAGAAGCAACTTTCCTCTGGAACTCTAGATCATTTGGATAACTTATATCTATTTTTCTTAGATTAGTATTGTTTAAAATAGGAACGGTTACCCTATTGGCCTTAAAACTTAAATATTCTTTATTTTTAATAATCCAATAGTAGAAAAACTTAGGGAGAATAAGATCTTCTCTTACTCGAATACCTGTTATTTGTTGGTTGCTGGAAGCTGCTTTTTTTATTATTGCTGTTTTACCAATATCCCCAATACAACTTATTAGTACAGTGTTCTCTTTGTACAAAAAAGCTTGATTATCTAAAAGAGCTAACTCTGAGATTTTAGTGGTAGTATCTGAAATATATTGTTGTCCCTGCAAATCTGTAGGTGTAACCCACATAACATCACCTTCATAATATAGTGGCTCCTTAGTGCTGGGAGTTTTTCCTGTTTGGACAGTTTCTACGATTTCGCTTATTGTTGTATTTACATATTCCATTACAACTCCTTTTCTAATTGTTTTAAAGAATTAAACAACTCTTCCTCAATCTTTAAAACTTGTTTCAGTAACTTTGCAGGCTCTTCATATTTAGTCTCCTCAAAAACAAATTCTTTATACAAATTGTAATTTAATTCAAATCCATTTTCTTCAATTTCACTAACAGGCACATAAAAATGTTTTTGCTTACGATCTTTTTGCGGATTGCTTTTTTCGTCTTTGGTATGATATTGTTTAACCATTTCTGGTAGTGGAAAATCATTTTTTATTTTTCTTCTGCTATTGTCTAAGGTATAACCATCTGATTCCATTCCATAAAACCATACCTTTTTAGTATGGTAGTTATTAGAACCAAATTGCTTTTTAGTAAATAAAAGTATGGAGGTCTTTACTCCTGTATAAGGATTAAAAACCCCACTGGGTAATGAAATTACAGCTTCTAAATCGCAATCTTTTAGTAATATTTCCCGAGCAGTTTTATAAGCCTTTCCAGAATTGAATAGGACTCCTTCAGGAATAATTACAGCAGCTCTTCCATTTTTCTTAAGCATATATATAATGCGTTCTAAGAATAAAAGTTCTGTTTGTAACGACTGTGTTTTTCCTTGTTTTATGTCGTAGATGCGATTCAGATTTTTGCTTATTGATTTACTATTGACTTTAGCCGCAAAAGGTGGATTTGCGAGAATATATGAAAATTCTTCTTTACCTAATGTCGGAAATAATTTTTCACAGTATTTTGCTTCTTCTCCTTTTAAAATTTGTTCAGGCGTAAAGTGTTTTTTCTTAAACTTGTAGTAACTTTCTTCGTATTCATCAGAAATAGTATTTAAATTAATGATATGAGGCTTTTCGATACCGTGCATCATCATATTCATCATACCAATTCGAACCATAGTGGCATCAATATCGAAACCATAAAAGGTATTCTCTTTTAATTGTTTTTTCTTCTTTGCTATAAGTTTTTTGCCATCAAGACCTTTCTCAAGTTGATTCTCCTCATCAAGAGTTACCTCTTTACTATTTTGTTTGAGAATGTATTGATATGCTCCTACCAAGAAACCAGAACTACCGCTTGTAACATCACAGATTTTAGTATCTTCCTCATCAATGTTTGGAGCAACTAATTCACACATCATTTGAATAATATGTCTAGGTGTTCTGAATTGACCATTTTTACCTGCTTCGTTTGTAGCACGTAAGAGATATTCATAAACATCTCCCAATAAATCTTGAAAATGTTGATGTTTTTTTTCTTCTTCTTCTACCAAAGAGAAAATATCGTCAATTATCCTTACCGCTTCTTCTAATAAAGAGGGGGTGTTTATACCAAATCGAGCATTTTTCATTTCAATCGCAAAAGGTTCGTCCTCTTTTGATAAATCGTTTTGAATAAATCTAAACACATCATCCACCTTAGATTTTAGCTCAGATCCTTCTAAATTGTTAAAGCTACTCCATTTATATTCTTCTTTAACTTTAGGGTGAAACTTCTCTAAACGTTTCATAAATATCAGATAGGATATATTATCAATTGCCGTTATAGGGTTGGATAATCCTCCTGCCCAAAGTCTGTCCCAAAGTAGCTGTACTTTGTTTTTTATTTCTTGTGATAACATAATTTGTTTTATATACTCTTATACCAATAGAAAAACGCTTCCGGATTGGTCTTTTTTAATTTATTCAGTTTGTTGTAGGTTTGGTCTTCAATCAACCAATCCTTAATTTCCAATGGATTTTTAAACCGTTCCATTTTTATTTCTTCTTCGGCTTGTAATAGTTTGGTAAGGTATGCTACTTTAGCTGCTGCTGTTATGGCTTCGTCTATGTTGAATCGGTCAATTGTGAAGTTGGTAAAGTTTCTAATCCCTAATTGTAGATGATTAAACTCATCAGATTTTATATCTCGTTCAGCTAATGTATAGCAAGCTTGCCAAGTATCTTGTAAAACTTCTGTTGCTGTAATCTCTAATTTTCTAAACCCGATTTCTTCATGGACTACTCTGTTGAAGCTATCTTTTACTATTGTTACATCACTTATGTTGTCGAATAAAAATGCAATATCATATAGCTGTTTTATGATTTCAACTGGTCGGTTTTTGCTGTATAGGATTCCAGTTGTTTTAGGAGCAAAAGCTGTTAGTTTGTCCCCCAAAATAGCATCAAATGTTGGCATTGTAATAACAGATTCTTCTTCTGATGTTGATAGCCAAGGATGTTTAATTTTTATTTCTTGAATTTCAGGATAAGGATTTTGCGTATAAAGAAGGTCCAATAAAATAGGTTCAATATTGCCATCTACTGCGCTTTTATAATAAGCTTTGAAATGTCCGATTGGAGCATCAGGTGTGTGCTTACGATTATTGTCGTCTTCCCAACTCAAAAATATATTCTCGTCAACTATTTTTTGGAGTACTGCTATTATTTCTTTTTCTGTATGTTCTGTTATTATATCGATGTCAATAGAAAATCTTTTTGGTTTTTCGGTAGCTAAAAGCAAAGCTGTTCCGCCTTTGAATGTAAATTTTAACCCGTTTATTTTTAATTGCTCCAATAGTGTTAGTGCCCAAATTACTTTTTCGATTAATTTGGGATCGATGCTTCTTCCTAACTTACTTTTTAAGTTAAGAATCCAATCTATAGTATAGGTTTCTTTGTTAATCATTGTTTGTATATTATTGGCAAAACATCATCTATTTTGCCAAACTTATATTTATCAATTTTTCTACTTCTCTTTCGCGATTTCTTCTTGCTGCATATCGTTTCATTTTTGATTCATTAATGTCGTATTTATTGAAGGCTGTTTTATACATAAAATTTAATTCTCCCTGTTGTGCAGCGAAAAGGGTATCATCAATTACTATATCCACCAGTATTTTTTCAAGTGTTGGAATAGTCAAATCGTTCCGTTTTAAAATAGGTGCTTCAGAATATAGGTTTTTAATAATAATAACATTGTCTAATGAGCTTATGTATCTTTCGAAGAAAATTTCGTCTGGGTTAATGAAGGTATTTTGAAAGAAACTGTTCAATTCATTAAATACTTGCTCTGCCGCTACTTTTTCAATTTCAACAATTGTGAAATTTTTAAAAGGCTGGTGTCGCATCAAATCGTTTAACCACGAGCTATTCCAAACACAATAGGTAACAAAAGGAAATTCTTTGTGAATCCTACTGGCTATTTTTTTTAATTCATTGTTAATTTTTGGTGTGAATAATTGGATTTTTCCAACGGTATATATTCCTCTTGAAACATTGTCTATAACTCCATTTTTTTTAAGTTTATACAGGTAGGTATTAATTGTATTATTTGACCAAGTGGGAAAATCGTTTTTGAGCAATTCCATCAAATCTTCCTTCGATAACACATCTTTGTTATCAAAGTATCTTATTATATGACTTTCAACTATTTTCTCCAACTTTTATTAATTTGTAGTAAATATAATAAAATATCTTTAATAAATATAACTTTGGCAAAAATAATGTGATTTTGCCAAAGTTATATATCTTTATTCTGTTCAAATTCTAAAAACAACATTCACTAAAAATTCAGTTACAAAACAGATTAACAGTAAAGTACATCATAAAACATTCTTCTTTTTTCATTTCCAAATTCTAAAAGAAAGTCTTGCAAGTGTGTGATAATCGCTGCTTCTAAATCTTTCTCACAATATGATGCTTCTCGTTTTAATCCTAAAAACTCCAAATACATTGGGTCATTAATGATTTCTCTGCCGTCAGAAGGTAGTTTTCGTTTTTAGCTACCGCCAAAACACTTTCTTTGTCATTGCTCAACAAAAGGCGTTCGTACTAGTTACTATAAACCTGGCATTCTAATTGCCTTAAAGTCCAGTTATTTTTTACACTTTCAGCGATGTAAAATTCTCTTTTTTCGTCCTTTTCAAGCCTCATTAAGAGTCTGTACTGTGTCCAGCTCAATTGCGAACGCACTGCGTTCGCAATTGGAAAAACACGGTAAAATTGTCTAAAAAGTTCAATCTGTCTTTTGGAAAAACCACTTCCGAATTCTGGTTCGAGTTCATTAGCTATGTATTCCGTAAGATACTTCCCATAATCAGCACGGTCTTTCCCTTCTTGCTCTTCTTTAAAGATCCGTTTGCCAATATGCCAATACATGAGTGTGCGTTGATGGTCAACTGCTCTTATCGCCCTATCTTTTGACTGAGCGATGATAGATTTTATATCTGATATTATGGATTGGTTGAGTTGCATTTGGTTTTCTTTATTTGGGTTTTGTTTTCATTGGATGGTGCAAATTTTCTGTTTATTGGAAATTAGCACAGGAAATGAAGCCAAGAGCGGAGCATAGACATCTTTGGCTATATCAAGAAAATTAAGAAGAGGCGGTTGGGAATATTTCCATATTAGTTTTATGATTATTAGTTCATTACAAATATAATAAAAAAATGAATGAGGTGTGGAGGTTATGAGATGTGAGATGCGAGATTGGAAAATTTGAAGATGGGGCTTCGACGCCGCTCAGCCACCGGGAAAGGTGATGGAGTGATGAGGTTATGAAGTGATGAGGTTATGAAGGATGAAGGATGAAGGATGAAGGATGAAGGATGAGGGATGAAGGATGAAGGATGAAGGATGAAATATTAAAAATTCTTTTCCACGAACAAACCACGAACAAACCCCACAGAAAACCCGAATTTCACCCAACTTTGACTCGAAGATATGGAGTTAATAATAGTGCTTACACCGAAAAATTTTTCAGCATGATTTCTACCTCTGCTTTCAGTTCTTGGATAAAACTTTCGGGCGCTAAAACTTGCACGCGTTTTCCGTATGTCACGTCCTAAAAAAAGTTTACACTTTTTATATTAATACTAAAATTCGTTTACAGTTCAAATATAATTCTAAAA
>NZ_JASMRM010000026.1:0-15934 GCF_041431305.1 Cloacibacterium sp. Arc13 | reverse complement strand
AATGTAAAGCTAAATGTAAAATAGGTATTTAGGCTGTTTCTATTTTTAATAATTTTTATTTAGGACAGTATTGAATTTCAGTTAAAGGATATGGGCAGATATCTGAAGGTTTTGAAACTGGTTTAAGAACTTCTGGGTATGCAGGAAATGGAACTAATTCTGGTACATTGACATTAAGTAGTGGTACGTGGACTTTTGTGAATTCAGGATTAAGAAGTACAAATTTTAACACAGGTTCCTATAGTTGTCAAATGCAATCCGGTACCTCAAATAGTGCTACCCTACCAGCTTTAAATACTTGTGGAACAATTACTTTCTGGTTTAGAGGAGGGATTCCAACTCTTTCTAAAACTGTTAGTGGAGTTACAACTAGTGTAACATTGACTGATACAGGTATTGTTAATGGTTCTTTTAAAAAATACACAGCAAATGTAAATGACGCTAGTTCTGCTGTTATTCTTACTATTTTCAATGGTACAGCTACTTCATATTTAGATGATGTTTCTACTACCGCATATTCTTCTGGTTCTACGCCTCCAACATTAACTTCAGCGGCTTCAGCTACAGTAGATGCACCATTTGATGTAACTTTTACTGATAATGCCACCTGGAGAGGAGCTATCACTGGAGTAACGGTAGGAGGGACTGCTTTAACAGCGGGATATTCAGTGTCTTCAGGAAAAATTACGTTTACCCCTTCGGCTTCTGTTCCTGCAAACTTATTGCAATCTTCAGGAACAAAAAGCATTGTGGTAAATGCTACAGGTTATAGTGGCGCTACAGTTTCTCAAACCATTGGGGTAGGAGCGCCGGCTAAATTGGCTATGAATACGCAACCAGCAGCACCCTCTACAAATGGAGGTGCTTTGGCTACGCAACCTAAAGTAAACATAGTCGATCAATATGGAAATACTACTACAAGCACTGCTAGTGTTACGGCAGCTGTAGGGGCTGGTACATGGACATTAGGCGGAACAACAAGCGTTGCAGCCGTAAGTGGAACGTCTACCTTTAGTGGGTTAACAGCTACAAGTGCTGCGGCGGTAACTGGAGCAACTATTACGTTTAGTAGTGGTTCTTTAACCCCTGTAACTTCTAGTACATTTAATATTCCAACACCGCCACCAGCTAATGATGATTGTAGTGGAGCTATTAACTTAACAGTTAATGCAGCTGCTGTGAGCGGAACTTTTGCAGGAGCAACTCCTATGACAGGAGCTTCTAAAAATGATGTTTTTTTCATGTTCACTCCTTCTGTAACAGGAAGCTATACCATAACTATAAACGGGTTTAGTGTGGCTTCAGATAAAGATTTTTATGTTTACAGCGTTTGTCCGAATACATATTCAACAACAACAAATGTAGTTGTGAAAGGAGCTACTACTTCAACAAGTAGTGAAACAGCTAAAGCAACATTTACCGCTGGGACATCATATAAAATTTTAGTTCAAGATTATGGTTCTGGTGGCGGTGCATTTAACATTAGTGTCACATCTCCAATTATAACAGGTGGTACAACAGCTGCGCCATTTACTACTACCTATGGTACAGCTTCGGCAGCCCAAACTTTTGCGGTTTCAGGTTCTAATCTAACTGCTAATTTGGTTGCTACAGCACCAACTGGTTTTGAGGTTTCAGCAGATGGCACCACCTACGGAAATACCGCTACTTTTACCCAAACTAGTGGAAGTGCAAGTGGTACTTTAAGTATACGTTTAAAAGCAAATGCAGCTGTAACAGGAAATTATAATGCTCAAAATATCGTATTGAGTTCTACAGGAGCTACTTCGGTAAATATTACTACGGCAGCTTCAGGAAACTCCGTTTCCACAAAAGCACTCACTATCACTGCTAATAATAGAACAAAAACGTATGGTACCACGCTTACACTTGGTACTTCAGAGTTTACATCAAATGGTCTTGCCAATAGTGAAACAATTGGTTCAGTCACATTAAGCGCTGCAGGTGCAGCTTCTACCGCCACCACAGCAGTGGGAACTTACCCTATTACGCCTTCTGCAGCTACTGGAGGAACTTTCACCGCTAGTAATTACGCTATTACTTATGTAGATGGAACTCTAACTATAAACAAAGCAGACCAAACAATAACCTTTGGTTCATTATCAGCTAAGACTTATGGAGATGCTGTTTTTGATTTAGCAGGAACCTCAAGTTCAGGATTAGGCTTAACATACAGCAGTTCAAATACTGATGTAGCTACAGTTTCAGGTAGTACTGTAACGATAGTAGGAGCAGGAAGTACAACGATTACGGCCTCACAAGCAGGAGATGATAATCATAATGCAGCAACAAGCGTAGATCAAGTTCTTACGATTAATAAAAAATCTTTAACAATAACAGGTTTATCTGCAGAAAGTAAAATATTTGATGGAAATGATAATGCAACGCTTACAGGTACACCAGTATTAAATGGAGTAGTAGGAAGTGATGATGTTTCCCTTACAGGAACACCAACAGCTACTTTTGCAAGTTCTAGTGTAGGACAAAATATTACAGTTAATGTAACTGGATATAGTTTAACAGGAGCAAATGCAGGAGATTATGAAATACAACCGCTTAGTTTAAGTGCAGATATCATTGCAACTACACCTACATTATTTGTTAATGAAACATTAAGTGCTTTAACAACAACGTATGGAACGCCAAGTACAACAACAAGTTTTACCGTAAGTGGGCAATCTTTAACCGAAGAAATTACCATAACAGCCCCATCAGGTTTTGAAGTATCTTCTACGTCTAGTACTACAGGTTTTGCTAATGAAATTTCAATACCTCACGTTTCAGGTTCAGTTGCAGCAACTACAATTTATGTAAGATTATCTTCAGCAGCCAAACCAGTAAATTCACCATTTAGTGGAGATATTGTAATAAAAAGTACTGGTGCAACAACCTTAACTGTAGCCACAAGTACAAGTACAGTATCTAAAAAAGAATTAACCGTAACAGGTCTTACCGGAGAAGATAAGACTTATGATGGAACCACAACTGCAACAGTTTTAGGTACTGCTTCATTAGTTGGATTAATAAATAGTGATGATGTTTCAGTAGACGGCACTCATGTATTTACATTTGCAGATGCAAACGCAGGAACAGATAAGCCTATTACCGCATCAGGTTTTACCTTGAATGGATTAGACAAAGACAATTATACATTAGCACAGCCTACAAGTTTAACAGCTACGATAACAAAGGCAAATCAAACGGTAGTTGCTATAGAATCTACAGTTACCAAAACGTATGGAGATGCAACGTATAGCATTGCCACGACAGCAAGTTCAGGTTTAGCAGTTACTTACACAAGTTCCAATACCGCAGTAGCTACAGTAGCAGCAAACGGAACCGTAACGATAGTAGGAGGTGGAACAGCCTCGTTAACCGCATCACAATCAGGAAATGGAAATTACAATGCCGCACCAAGTGTAACGCAAGCGTTAACAGTAGATAAGGCAAATCAAACGATTACCGCGATTACTGCAACGATGACTAAGTCTTATGGAGATGCGACGTATAGCATTGCCACGACAGCAAGTTCCAATACTGCAGTAGCCACAGTAGCTGCAAATGGAACCGTTACCATTGTTGGAGTAGGAAGCACTACTTTAACCGCATCACAATCAGGAAATGGAAATTACAATGCTGCAACAAGTGTAACGCAAGAGTTAACAGTCGGTAAGGGCAACCAAACGATAACTTTGGCGAGCACAGCGACTAAAACAACCGCAGATGCACCATATACTTTAACCCAGAATGCAAGTTCAGGATTAGTGATTACTTATGCCAGTTCAAACCCAGCAGTAGCTACTATAAGTGGAAATACTGTAACGATAGTAGGAGCAGGAACCACAACCATTACAGCCAACCAAGCAGGTAATGAAAATTATAATGCAGCACCTGAAGCCACTCAAACTTTAACGGTGACTTTGCCTCCAAAGGTAATTCTTAAATGGAATACTTATGGAAATTCTGGTACAGAAACTACTGAAGATAGTTCTTTTAAAGTTGATGGGCTTTCAAATTCTACACTAAATTATGTAGGAAGTACAGTAACTCCTGCTGGTAATTCAAATCGTTTTGGTGGAAATAACTGGGCAATAGGTTCTTTATCTACAACTAAATATATTCAGTTTACTGTAACTCCAGCTGATGGATTTACTTTTACACCAACTTCTTTTGATTTTATTTGGGATTTTTCATCATCAGGCCCTAAATCAGTAACATTGAGATCTTCTGTAGATAATTATACAAGCGATATTGGTACAATAACTAATATGAGTGCAAGTACATCAGTTTTTAAAACTATTAGTATTTCCGGTATTAATGATGTTGTAGCTCCAGTAACTTTTAGACTTTATGGTTACGATGCTACTTCGGCATCGGGTACGGGTGGTTTTGATGTAGGATCTAATATTGATAATGTCATTTTAAAAGGTTTTGTTAATTTGCTTCCACCAGTAATTACGAGTTCATTAACAGCATCAGGAAAAGTAGGAACATCATTTAATTACAATATTACTGCATCTAATACACCAAGCAGTTATAGTGCAACAGGCCTTCCAACAGGATTATCTATCAATGCCACTACAGGTTTAATATCAGGAACACCAACAGTTGCGGGTAATTTTGATGTAACGATAGGAGCAACAAATGCGGCTGGAACTGATGCAAAAACTTTAGTAATTAATATTGCAAAAGGTGATCAAACCATTACCTTCGCATCATTATCGGATAAATTAGACACAGTAGGTACCTTTACATTGTCTGCTACAGCTTCATCAGGATTAAATGTAACTTATACAAGTTCCAATACTTCTGTATTGACAATTGCTGGAAATGTAGCTACAGTTTTAGCTCCAGGTGTAACTACAATCACGGCTTCACAAGCGGGAGATGATAATTATAATGCAGCAACCGATGTAAGCCAAGATCAGAAAATAGTAGATAGCACTATTACTGTTTGGGACGGTACTGCTTGGTCTAATGGAGATCCTACCTCCAGCTTGAAAGCAATTCTTGATGGAGATTATGATGGTTCATCATTTGAGTCACAAACATTAACCGTTAATACAGGGAAAACGCTTACAGTTAACTCATTTGTGAAAACAGGAAATGTAACGAACAATGGTAACATTATTGTAGCAAATAATGCTAACTTCCTGCAAATAGGAAGCTTTACCTCTGGAGACGGAGCATCGTTTAAAGTAAGAAAAGATACTAAAGCAGTGAAACGTTTAGCGTATATGAATTGGAGTTCTCCTATGGCGAATTCTTCACAAACATTGAAACAATTCTCTTATGGTAAAAATGCCAATGGAACGGCGCAATCTTCTACAGGTACTCTAGATAACAGATTCTATACCTATAATAATAATGCGTATGTTCTTACAGCTCCTTCAGGAACCTTTACGAAAGGGCAAGGATATTTAATTCGTACGCCAAATGACTTTACTACGACTCCACAAATATTCCATGCTCAGTTTGAAGGAACTATCCCAAATGCAGGAAATATAACTTATGACCACAGCAGTTTACAAGGAAATTTCATTCTGTTAGGAAATCCTTATCCAAGTGCTATTTCGTATGATGATTTTATGATTCAAAATACCAATACTACCGGTACAGTTTATGTGTGGAATAGTCAGGTGGAAATGGTGAATAATCAATATGCGGGTACCATCTATAATACATTTACAAGTGCGGGAGCCAATCCGGCTAATTCATTAGATGCTTATATTCCTGTAGGACAAGGATTCTTTGTTCAACGTACCAATAATGATCCATTTGTTTTTACTGACGCTATGAGAAGAACTACAGAAATGGGAGTGACGAGCAAGTCTTCTACTGTTTCTAAAAATAGATTCTGGCTAGAGTTAGCATCGCCTTCTGGAGCAAAACCACAAATGTTATTAGGATTCTTCCCAGGCACTAATAAAGGAATTGATAAAGGATATGATGCCATCCTTTTAGATGCCACTACAGAAACCCTATATTCTACAGTAGAAGATAAAAAACTTATAATAGATGCACATGGAGGATTTGACGAGGCAGATGAATTCTCATTGTCAGCTAATCTTACAGCAGGTGGAAACTATACAATAAGTTTGCTTCAGAAAGAAGGAATATTCAGTAATGGTCAAAAAATTTATTTAAAAGATAACCTTACGGGAGCAGTAACTGATTTAACTACAAATAAATATGAATTTACTGAAACGACTGGTTTGAAATCCAATAGGTTTACTTTACAATTTAAGCCTTCTGGAGTTTTAGGAACGCAAGATCTTGCAAAAGAAGAGCTCAATATAATAAGCGTAGGAAAAGAAGTCAGAATTAAAGCAGGGCAAAATGTGGCGACAGTAGAAATTTATGATTTAACGGGTAAAAAACTCATAAAAGTTCAACCTCATCAAAGAGAAACAGTGATTAATCTTTCTACTCAAGGAATGATAGTAGTAAAAGTGACGTTACAAAACGGCAGAGAAAAATCTAAAAAATTAATAATAAAATAGAGCGCTATGAAAAAAATATGGATATTAATGACAATGAGTATATCGCTGTTAAGCTTTGCACAAGAGGAAGAAGAAACTCCGCCACCTGCATTTTATGATAGTGAAGTAACGTATAAACAAAAAGTAGAAGCCCTTGATGATCCTGGCGCAGGAGGCGATATTAATGGAGAAGACCCTATTCCGATAGACGATTATATACCATTATTACTTATAACAGGTATTGGACTTAGCGCTTATATTGTAGTCAAGAAGAAAAAGATTTTTATGAATGGATGATAATTGAATATTAATTTAAAGCTTCTCTAGAAATAGAGAAGCTTTTTTAATTTAATGTTTTGAAAAATAATAAGATAGAAGTAATAGCGTAAACCTTAAGATAATGTCCTGTTAACTAAAAAAAATAATAGAGAAATAATTGTAGATATTGCTAAATAAGAGTTAATGAATACCGATTTTATGACTTATAGAGTGCGAAATTTTCAAATTTTATCTATATTTGTGGCTATTATTTAGAGTATATGAAGAAACATTTAATTTATTACCTTGTTTTATTGATGGCAATAAGTTCTTGCAAGCCCAAAGAAAACATGGTATACATGGAAAAAGAAAAAGCAGTAGCCGAAACCGAGATCAATCAAGCCGTTTTTTATGGCGCTCATATTCAGTCAGGAGATGTTTTAGAGATTAAAGTAACCGCTTTTGATGAAAATGCGGTGAGACCTTTTAATCTTCACTCTATGAATAATGCAACCAATCCTGAACAAGTTAATTTGGGTCAAGTAGGACAAATTGCACCTCAAGGTTATTTAGTAGATAATGAAGGGTATATTTATTTCCCAGTTTTAGGAAAATTATACATCAAAGGAATGACCTTAGCTCAGTTAAGAGCAGATATTGAAAAAAGATTACTCACATATCTATCGGATCCTTTGGTTTCCATTAAACAGTTAAATTTTAATGTTACGGTATTAGGCGAAGTGAAAAAGCCTGGTCAATATACAAATCCTTCTGATAAAATTACTGTGTTACAAGCATTAGGTTTAGCAGGAGATATGACGGACTATGGCAATAGAACCAATGTGAAATTGATTAGAGAAATAGATGGAGTTTCTAAAACATTTACCATTGATTTTACGGATAAAAATATAACAAGTTCTCCTTATTACTATATGCAGCAAAATGATGTATTGTATGTAGAACCAGACCTCATCAAGAAAAAGACAGCAAATATAGACCCTAATAGGAATTTGGCTTTTCAAATAGGAGGTATAGCATTAGGGCTAGCTTCAATATTGATTAGTATATTAAAATAATAACTATGGATTACACAGAAGAAAGAGAGTCAATACAGAACAGCAACTCAGATTTAAAATTTTTATTACTTCGATATTTGCGTTGGTGGCCTTTATATATTATTTGCATTATTATTTCACTTTCTATCGCTTGGGTAAAATTGCGTTTTAGAGTGCCAGAGTATCTTACCAAGGCGTCTTTGTATGTAAAATTACAGGCTGCCAAGAAAGGAGAGATTATGGGAATAAAGGATTTTCAAAATATGGCATTGCCTACAGGGTTGGTTACCAATGAAGTAGACAATGAATTATCCGTTTTGAAATCAAAACCATTATTGTATAATGTGGTGAAAAAAATAGGATTAGATGTTAAAGCCATAAAAAAAGGAAGATTTAAAGATACTGAGTTGTATGAAGATGCACCTTTTTACGGTTCTATTCTAGTGATCAACCAGCCCAGAAAATTTAAATCTAAGGAATATGAAATTATACCACAATCTAATAATGGCTATAAGTTGTTAGACGAGAAAAAAGAGATTATTGGACGTTTTGGTATCCCATTAAATACCGATTGGGGAACAATTGTATTAAATAGAAATTCTAAAGTTTATTTTAAAAAGCCAATTTTTTTACAGGTGACCAATCCAAAAATTTTGGTTGATCAACTTGAAGCTTCTATTACTCTTAATATTCCTGAAAAAAAATCAAGCATTATTGAAATCAGTCGAGTAGGGACTAATCCAGTTCGATCTGAAGATATTGTTAATGAATTAATGAATCAATACAATTCAGATGCTATTAAGGATAAGAATATTGAAGCATTGGCTACCGCAAATTTTATAGACGAAAGACTTAAAGTGATTACTGAAGAGCTTGGTGGTATAGAAAATAAAAAAGAAAACTTTAAGGAATCTAATAAAATAGCAGATTTACAGAGCCAAGCAGAATTAAATCTCAAAAATATTAGCGAAACTACAAAGAGGCTTTTGGATTTGTCAACTCAATTGGAAATGGTTAATTCTGTTTTAGCGATAACCAATTCGTCCTCTCCTGAACAATTGTTACCCACAAACTTGGGAATGCCTTCAGCGTTAGATGCATTGATTGGTGATTATAATCAAATGGTATTAACCAAAAATAGAACTTTGCGACAGGCAACGCCTTCTAACCCTTCGGTGATACAGATGAACCGAGATATTGCATCTTTGAAGGAATTGATTAGAGAAAATCTTAAAAAGTCCCAAGCAAATATTCAATTAACGATTGGCCAAACCAAAAATCAAATGGATCAATCAGGAGAAGCCATAAGCAAATTTCCATTACAGGAAAAACTGTTTAGAAGTATTGAAAGACAACAAAATTTAAAAGAATCTTTATATCTCTATTTGCTTCAAAAAAGAGAAGAAGCTTCAATTGCGTTATCTGCCAATGCTCCAAAAGCAAAGATTGTGAATCCTGCTTACACCTCAGATTCTCCGGTTTCACCGAAAAGACAAACCTATTATTTAATAGCATTTTCATTGGGATTGTTAATCCCCATTGGTATTTTATATATTGTTTTTGCTTTAGATACTAAAATCCATAATCGCAGAGAAATCAGAAAGGCATTGCCAGAGATACCTGTAGTAGGAGAAATTCCTAATGCTGGAGATGCAGAAAATTCAGTGGTGAAGAAAAATGACTTAACCGCTTTTGCAGAATCATTTAGAATTATGTTAACCAATGCTAAATTTATCGTTAAGCCCATCAAAGGGATAGCTCCAGTGATTATGGTTTCTTCTTCAGTAAAAGGTGAAGGAAAGACTACTGTAAGTACCAATACTGCATTAATTTTAGCACAAAACAGAAAAGTACTGTTATTAGGAGCCGATTTAAGAAATCCACAATTAAAAAGATTTATTACACATGGTAAAAAAGGGCTGTCAGATTATTTAGTTAACGAAAATGAAAATAATATTGAACAATATATAGAAACTTTTAAAGGTAATCCAAATTTAGATGTTTTACCTAGTGGTACTGTTCCTCCTAACCCTACCTATTTATTGTCGAGTGATAAAATGGTAAATGTTTTTACAGAATTGAAATCAAAGTATGACTACATCGTAGTTGATACGGCACCCTTGCTTTTGGTGAGTGACTCTTTTCATTTAATACAATATGCAGACTTGTTATTGTATGTGATGAGAGCAGAGTACACCGATCGAGACATGTTAGAATTTACAGAAGAGGTGGAAAGAGATAATGCCCAAAGAAAACTGGCAATAGTCTTAAACGACGTTAAAAATAGACATATGTCTTATTATGATAATAAGTATGGATACGGATACGGATATTATTCAGATGATGAGAAAGTGAATAAGAAAATAATATGGAAGAAGAGAATGTCTAATTTCTTTTCCAAATTCTCTTAATTATTTTAATTGGAGAGCATTAGTTTAAATCAATGTTTTTAAATGTAGTAAATAACTACCATTTCCCCGAAAAAAAACCTGCACTTAAAGTAGGTTTTTTTTATTTTATATTTTAACGGGAATCATACAGAATAACCTAAATAAAGGGATTTTCTTTATTTTAGATGCCTTGTAAAGTTTGTAAATATCGTCTAGAAAGATTCCTTTAAAAATGAGTATTGCCGTTTAAAATTGTGGATGATGTTCTGATTTAATTTAAACTTATTTTAAAAAAGGGTCTTGGACGATATAATCAAAACCCTAACTTTATAACTTACACACTTTGTGGATAGTGTTAGATATTTTATGATGATATTTGAACTGTAAACGAATTTAGTATTATTATTAAAACTCTATACTTTTTTAGGAAATGAAGCTCTTTATCCCACTCATCTCTCGTGTCTTCCATAGCTATAAGTTAAAACAAACTTTTTTAATTTTTAATTCTTTAATCATCACCTTTGTGTCTTCACGGCTTCAACCTTTCGACCTCTTCATCCCTCATCCCTTCACAACTCATTAACTTTACGATTTTACAACTTCACAAATGAACCTCTTGATTCTCGCTATTTGATATTAACCTATTCCATTCAATAAGTAAATTAAAACCTAATAATGAAAGATTTACAAAACAATTCTTGGCAATTTTTAGAAAAAAATAAGTATTTTTGTAGCTAATTAAATATTAAACTTATGAACCATTTTAAGAAGTATGTATTACTTTTCTTATTGTTATGGGTTAGTAAAAATTCCGCACAAGAGAAAAAAGATTTTATGGAGACAACTGGTAAGGTTACAAATGAAGCCATTACGGATACGCTCCCAAAAGACAGAAAAAAAAATTACAACCGTTGGTCTTTGAACCTTAATGGAGGTATTAATGTAGGGATTCGTCCTTTTACCACAGGGTATTACGCCACTACACCCAATTACATCTCTAATCCTAATTTAAATCATTATGATTTTAACATTAGAAAAATGTTTAATACAAAATTTGGGTTAAGATTAGGTTTTGTATATGATAATTTTAAAGCCGAGACCAAGAGTCCCCCTTTTAATAATAACATGTACAGAGTGGATTTACAAGGGGTAATGAATTTGCATAGAATTATGAAATGGGAAGAATTTACAGATACTTTTGGTTGGCAGTTTCATTTTGGACCTGGTTTCTCATTCTTAGAGGGACCAAAAACTAAAACTTTTAGCAATTATGATAATATTTTTAGCATCGTAGGAGGAACTACATTTTTAGTTAAAGTTTCTAATAGATGGGCACTAAGTGCAGATTATACTATTGTAAGTAACTTAACCCATCATCTTGCCCTAGATGGTAAATCAAGTTTAGACCCAAGCCTGAGTAGAACAGGTACAGTTTATAACACCTCTTTAGGTATAACGCTATATTTAGGCAAGAAACAAAAACATGCAGATTGGTATTGGGAAAAAAATACTACAAAACGAGAGTATAATCATTTGTTAGCTAGAATTGAAGATTTAGAAAATAAGATAGCGGAAAAAGGAGATTTAACAGAAGAAGTTAAAAATTACATCAATAATAATTATGGTGACTTGCAGAATACTGTAAATAACCTTAATAATAACTACACCAATGTTCAAATGAAGAACATGATTAATGGGCAATACGTTAATGTGTTCTTTGATTTTGATGAAACGAGAATCACTCCTGGAAGTATCTCTGCCATTAATTTCTTAATCAAGTATCTAAATGCTAATCCGCAGGCAAATGTAGACGTTATTGGTTATGCAGATGAGTTAGGCGATTTTAATTATAATATTAATTTGTCAAAAAGAAGAGCAGAAAGGGTAATGGAAATGATCGTAAGATCTGGTATAGATGCTAAACGCTTGAAATTAGTAGTAAAAGGAGAAGATAATTCAGTTCCTAAAGAATCTAAATTAGCAAGACAGTTAGTAAGAAGAGTTGCCTTTAAAGTATCTGAATAGAAGGTAATAGAATAGAAATATTAAAAAAAAGACTTATGGAAACATAAGTCTTTTTTTTAAGTATAAGTAAAATATATAAATATAGTCTTAAAATAAAATCATGGCACTTTAGTTTAATAAAATACGACCTCCTCTCCAATAATTAATATTCATAAAAAGTTTTGATAATTTCAAACTAAAAATGGAACTGAGGATTACATCTCTACCCCATCTCATCCTCTTACCATCACGTTATCATCTTACCATCTTACCATCACATCATCCTCTTACCATTACGTCATCATATCATTACATTATTTACTCATGGTCTTCACAACTTCACAACTTCACGACTTAACGACTTAACGACTTCACGACTTCACGAACTTACAACTCTACAATTTCACAATTTCACAATTCACAATTCACATCTCAGCTCTCACTTCTAATTAAGATATAAAAAAACTCTCTGTTAGAGACCAGAGAGTTGTATAGTAAGGCTCACCGTCGAAAAAAATCAATGGTAAAAAACCTTTAATAATGAAGCAAACAAAGTTTTTTACTGAGTTTGCTCTTTTTCTTGTTTCTTTTTAGCGAAATAGATACTTGCCGCTACTCCTGTAATAAGCAAAGGATAAGTTAAATCATCAATGGGCGCTTGAGGTGCATCAGCAGCGTCCCCGCCCCCTTCGTCTCCGAATCCTGGATCCTCACTATCCTGTGCAAAAGCTAAAACAGAGAAAACAAGGAAAAATGAAAATAAAATATGTTTTAACATAGTAATAAATTTATTGAATAATAATGGTTTGTGAGTTTTTCAGTTCGTTATTTTGATCATAAAGGTTGATGTAATAAACACCACTCTTAAGATAAGAATTAAACGCTATATGGCCTAATTTATTGTTTACAGAGATTATTGAGTTTGCTTCAATAAGTTGTCCCGCAGGATTGAATAATTTATAGTGATAACCAGAAGATGAGCTGGATTCAAAAGAGATATTGATGCCTTTTTCTGCTGTAGTGGGATTAGGATAAATCACAAATGTAGAAGCTTTAGGCGTAGTAGTTCCTAGAGTAGAGGCTTGGAAGTTTATTTTGAAACGATTACCTGTGCTTAAGGCGTCAGGGGTAATTTGAAATTCATATTCAAAAATACTACCGTCTAAAGCAATAGGAGTAGAGGTTTTTAAGAAGGTGTCTTCTAAAAAAGCCTGTCCCGTGAAGGTAAAATCTTCAGCAAATATTTTCAGTTTATAATTCGTATTGGCTGTAGTTTGAGCTAATTTTAAAGTTAAAAATTCTTTGTCTTGTATAGGAGCTCTGTGTTCAGAGGATAAAGAACGAGTATCGGTAATGAAAGAAAGCGTTTCATTTGGGTTGCTCATTTTTTGAACATCATTGGTGTCATAAGCACTATTTCCGCCAGCGTAGAATCCTACTACTATAGCATCTTTTTTGTTCCAAAGATTACTTTCTTGTTTTTCTAGAGTTACTCTTATTCTTTCTGAAGTAACATCTGCCTTTCTGTTGATAACCGAATTAGAGTTTGTAGTTGATTTATGAGCTTCTTTGATGGTTAAGGTAGAGGTACCTGTGATGGCTTTAACAAAAAAAGCTTCACCCGATTGAATAATAGTGGTTTGATTAGATGGGTTAGAACTTTTCCCAGGATTTCTTGTAGTAGTATAATCACTATAACCATTAATGTTATCCCAAGTAACATAAGCGCCATAAGAGCCTAAAGTAGGATCTATAAACCATATTTTTTTACTGATGCCACTATTTGAAGAATCATTTAGGATCGTTTTGAAGTCTATAGGGCTGGCATAAGGGTTACCTACAATAAAAAATCCAGTAGAAGGGACATCAGTATAGTTAACATTCCCAGTAATCAGATTACCTGTAGCTTTTAAAGTAGTAGTAAGCTGTGGGTAATTAGGGTTTACATAACCTTGCCCATCAGTAGCTTCGCCATAAGGATGGGTAGCAAATATTAAAAATCCTTTATTGATGTTTTCTGTAAACAATTCTTCAGTAAAACTATTGGTAATATTAGTCCAGTTATTTGAGGAATTGTTAAATCTTCTTAAACTATGACTGGAGTTGTAAAGTTGTTGCAATCCGTTGATGGCAGGATTTCCATTGGGGCCCCAGATGTCAGTGCCATATCCACTAATAAAAGTCCCATTGTTTTGCCAATTATAAAAAACGGAATTATTGGTATTTCCCTTTAAAGGAGCGGTAACTAAACGCCACTTTCTTCCTTGGTTGGTCAAAAATCGTTCTACCGTTACATTGCCATTAATGGTTGGGTTATTTGTTAATGAGGCGACTCTGGCAGTATTGTCAATAGTAGAAACCAGAGTAATGATACCTCCTGTATTGAAAGTAACCGCAGCAGGAACGTCAAATAAAGTCCTTACTCTTACGTCGCCAGTTCCAGTTAAATCACCCGAAGCAGTAACAATAAGTTGGTTAGGTAAACAGATTTGGTCAATCTGTACCCCATTCGTATTGCTAATAGTCAAAGTTTCTAATTGAGTAGAATTAGGAATGAGTTCTGGTCCTGCAATAATTCTATCAACATGTTGAGCGTAGGTTAAATTGTATGTTCCTCCACTCACTAAAGTAGGTGGATTAACTACTTCTCCGTTGCTCATAATAATGGTTGCATTCGTATTCAAGGTGTAATTTCCATTCACAATTCCGTTGATCAGATATAGATTTCCATCACTGTTAATGGTTAGATTATTAGCATCTACAGCATAATTAGAATCAATTTTTAGATCTCTGTAATTGGTGTTGAATAAAGTTAATCCTTTAGCGGTAGGACTGTACTGTACAGTACATCCTGTAAAAATTGGCTGTAATTGGGATAGTTGGGTTCCGCCTAATGGATTTAGAGAAATAGGGTTAGGGTTTTTGAGGATAAGGGTTCCTTGTCTTTCTCCTAAATTACTATTGTATTGCGTATAACTACCATTGTTTTCTTGGGTCATAATCATCTGTCCATTAATGCTAATGGTCCCCGAATCATGTCTAAAGGTAGCTCTGTTATTATTTCCCCCGTCTACATTAGTGTAGAGGTTTACATCTCCAGTGATGGTAAAATTGGCAGTAGTTCTAACGGCTAGGGTAGTAGTGGTTTTTGCAGAAACGGCAATGTCATTACCAATAGTAAGGGAGCCAGCAATTACATAACCTGGACCCGTTAAGATGGTAACATGATTGTAAGAGTTATTGGCTTTAACTAAGAATTCTCCTGTAATCGTTAAAAGCTGATTGGTGTTAATGTTAATATTAGATGCATTGCTTGTAGTAATATTAAGTAGACCACTAGTGTTATTGGCAAGTGGTTCTGTAGTAAGGGAACTACAAGTAGCATTCACATTTACAGTAATGGTATGCGCTCTAATGATTACAGCATCATCTGCATCTGGGATTCCATCTGCGTCTGTGCCAGAAGTCAATATCCAAGTGGAAGCTGAGTTCCAGTTTCCATTGCCCTTACTGGTGAAAACAGCCTGTGAGAATAGTGCCTGCGACATAAATAATGCAAGCACAAGAAATAAGTTGTATAAAGATTTCATCTACGTTTGTGTTTAGTAAATTAAATACAAAGATAATAAATAAATATTAATAATAATAATTCAATACTGTCCTAAATAAAAATTATTAAAAATAGAAACAGCCTAAATACCTATTTTACATTTAGCTTTACATT
>NZ_JASMRM010000025.1:0-23364 GCF_041431305.1 Cloacibacterium sp. Arc13 | reverse complement strand
AAGCAAAAACGTTTTTACTTTGGTTTAATTATTTATTTTTGTCCTATAATCTGTATCGGTTTTTTAGGACTAGTCATAATCATAGTTTAATCTAAAAGATTGTCTATGATATTTCGTGGGGCCAAATTTCTTCAAAGCTTCTATGTGGACTTTAGTAGCATATCCCATGTTTTTATTCCAACCGTATTCAGGAAACTCTTCATGTAAACGAATCATGAGTTGGTCTCTGTAATTTTTAGCAAGAATAGAAGCCGCAGCAATAGATAATATTTTAGAATCTCCTTTTATAATACACTGATGAGGTATATAATTGTAAGGATGAAATTTATTCCCATCCACTAAAATTAATTCTGGTCTTATAGTAAGTTTATCAAGAGCATTATGCATAGCATGTATGCTAGCATTAAGAATATTGTGCTGGTCAATAAATTCTGGTGAAAGTTCTGCAATCGCATAATCTTTTACATTATTTTTAATGTAATCATTTAGCTCTAAACGTGTTTTGAAATTTAGTTTTTTAGAGTCATTAACTAAATTTTGCTCAAAATTATCGTCTAAAACCACTGCGGCAGCGACTACAGGACCACATAAACACCCTCTTCCTACTTCATCGCACCCTGCCTCCACATAATTTTCAGACCATTTTTTTATCAATTCCATAAATTTTAACGAAAAACCAACCTTCTTATTGAAAACATTGCAAAGTTAATAATTATTTAAGGTTTTATTAACAAAAAATTTGGATATGTTAATAATGTTTTGCATTTTTGTCTCAATGAAAAATTTAATTTGATATGAAGAAACTAACAAAAAGCGTTTTAGCTGTAGTTCTTTCTGCTTCATTTAGTGTTACATATGCACAAAAAGCAAAGACAGATACAGTAAAAACTAAGGATATCGAGGGGGTAGTAGTTACAGCCTTAGGTATTAAAAGAGATGAAAAGTCACTTTCTTATGCAAATCAAACAGTTAAGTCAAAAGATTTAAACTTAACACAGAATGTAGATGTCAAAGGGGCTATTGCAGGTAAAGTTGCTGGTGTGCAATTGAATGCGCAAGCAGGGTCTAAACTTGGTGATACAGGTAAGCTTAGATTAAGAGGTGCGGTGAGTTTATTAAGTGATGATGATCCAATCTATGTTCTAGATGGTGTAGTGGTTGATCCTAATACTATTGACATGGATAATGTTGAATCTGTGAATGTTCTTAAAGGTCCAAATGCTACTGCGCTTTATGGACAGAGAGCTCAATATGGGGTGGTTTTAATGACTTTGAAAAAGGGGGTTAAGAATAGGTTGAATGTGGAGTTGAACTCTACCATAACAGTTGATAAAGTTGCTAGAACAATGAAGTATCAAAATCAATATGGTCAAGGTTATGATGGGGATAGTTCATTGCAAACATTTGTATTCAATCCTTCTTTTCATCCTGCTGAATGGTCTGTTTTTGATGGTATGAGATATAAAGCTGGAGATAACAATTTAGCGGATGAATCTTGGGGTGCAAAATTTGATGGTCAAGATTATGTGCCATGGTATTCTTGGTGGAAAGATAGTCCTTATTATGGTAAAACAGCAAAATATGTTGCTCAGCCAAATAACGTGAAAGATTTCTACGAAAATGCAGTTAGTTTGAAAAATACTATTTCATTATCTGGAGGTAATGATAATTATACAGCTAGACTATCATTTACAAATTTAGATCAAAAAGGTATTACTCCATATACATTTTTGAAAAGAAATTATCTTAATATGAATTCTAATTACAAATTTACAGATAATTTCAACGTTGATTTTGTATTTAATTATTTAAGCGGAAAAGTTAGAGGAGAGTTTGATGATGGCTATTCTAACCAAACTTCAGGATCATTTAATCAATGGTTTGGTAGAGATTTGGATATCAAAAAAATGAAAGAACTAAAAGATTTAGAAACTCCTAATGGATATCATGCTTCGTGGAACTGGTGGGGACCTGATAATTGGGGAAGTGGAATTTATGAAAAACCTGCTTTCTGGTTTAACCCTTATACTTATATGGAGAGATATGAAAATTTTTCTCTTAGAGATAATTTAATGTTTTCTGTTTCTCCAAATTACAAGATAAATAATAATTTGTCTATTAGAGGAACTTTTTCAAGAAGAGATGATGGCAATAGTTTTAAATATTTTATGCCATACTCACTTACTAAAAGTGCATCTGGTACACAAGGAGGTTACATGGATTTCCTAAATGGATTTGGTTATAGTGACAGTAAAAGAGTTGAAGATAATTATGAAATTAGAGCTAATTATCAGAATAAATTTGGGAAATTTGATTTAAATGCATTTGTAGGAGGGATTATTACTAATTTTAATTGGTCAGGAAGTTCTGCTCAAATGGATGTATTTGGTAAATTAGGACAATTAATTATTCCAGATGTTTGGGACTTTAAAAATGCTGATATTGCACCTACATCTAATCCTTATAGTTATAAAAAGACAACAAAATCATTATTTGGAACATTTTCATTAGGTTATAATGATTTTATATATGTTGATGGTTCATTAAGAAATGATATAAATTCTGCATATTTTAATAATAATAATTCATTTATTACATTTTCACTAGGTGGCAGTGTGCTTTTACATAATCTTATAGAGAAGAATGACTTATTAACTTTCTTTAAGGTGAGAGCTGGTATTGCCCAAATAGCTGCAGATATTAGTGCTACAGCTCTAAATCCAGAATTTAGATATAATAGTCAACCATTTAAATCAGGTACAAAATCATATATCATTGCTCTACAGCCTACAAGATATGTGGATCCAAACTTAAAACCAGCAATTAATCAAAATTTTGAATTAGGAGCTGACTTAAAATTCTTAAAAAATAGAGTTTCGCTTTCTGCTACCTATTATAATGAAAAAAGAAATGATGAGCCAATTCCTGTAACGGTTCCTTCTTCAAGTGGAATGCTAGATACATTTATTAATTCTGCTGATGCAGTCAGAAAAGGGGTTGAATTATCACTTTCTGGTGATGTGTTAAAAAGCTCCAATGGTGTTAACTGGAATACTTCATTTAATTTTGCAAGAAACAAGTCAACGGTTGAGCGTGTTGCAGAAGGTTTAAATGCAATTAATTATGGATTTGCTCCTGCTTTTGGTTATGTTTCTGTAATTCAAAAGGAAGGTATGGAATGGGGACAATTAGTTGGAAATGGTTTCAAATTAGATGCAAATGGTAATAAGATACTTAATGCAAATGGGACTTATGCAGTAGAACAAAATAAATATTTTGGCTCTGTATTACCTAAATTTACAGGAGGTTTCTATAATACTTTAAGTTATAAAGGGATTACTTTAAGTGCTGCAATTGACTTTCAAAAAGGAGGTAAATTTTTCTCTCTTTCAGAACAATGGGGTAATTCCGGTGGTTTATTAGATGCGACAGCAGCAATTAATGATAGAGGATTTAATGTAAGAGATGATGTGAGTACTGGTGGTGGTGTACATGTAAAAGGAGTAAGCGAAACAGGTACTGCTATTGATACATATGTAGATGCATATACATATTTCACTCAATTCCATGGAAACAGACTTGCAGAGGAATATGTTCATGATGCAAGTTATATTAAATTGAGAGAAATGGCTGTAAGTTATTCTTTACCAAAATCATTAATAGGTTCAAAATTCCAAGGCATATCAGTGGGACTTGTTGCAAGAAATCCTTGGTTAATTTGGGTTGCAAAAGATAATCATCACAAATTTGATCCATCTGAAATGTCACAAGCTTATGGGGAAGATGGTCAATTACCAAGTACTAGAGGATTTGGTGTTAATGTAAAACTTAATTTCTAAAAGAAACTATTATGAAAAAAATAAAATCAATACTGTTATCTTTGACTGTTTTTTCTTTTGCTTTATCATGTGCAGACGAAAATTTTGGAGATAACTATAATAAAGATGTTAATGGTATTTATTCTTCAGATTATAAATCTTTAATGTCAGGAGCAATGATGAATTTTGCTCAAAATGGTGGTAATGCATATTTAATGAATCCTCAATTATATGTTCAATATCAATCACAATATGTTTATACCACGGAATCACTATATGGCGAAACAGCTTCTGCTTGGTCAAGATACTATGTTAATCAGATGAATTCATTAACTAAAATCATTCAAGATTATTCAGGCACTGTTACTCCAGCAATGGCAGTTCAAGGAAGTGCTCAAAATATGATTGGAGTGTCTAAGATTTTTAGAGCTATTGTGATGAAAAGAGTTACTGATGCATTTGGCGATGCACCTTTTTCTGAAGCAATGCAAATACAAAATGGAATTAAGACGCCAAAGTATGATTCTCAACAAGCCGTATATACTCAGATAATAAAAGACCTGAAAGATGGTAGAGATGCTCTTAACTCTTCAACTACAGCTCCTCAAGGGGACATTATATATGGAGGAAATGTAACTAAATGGAAGAAGTTAGCAAATTCTGTTTTATTACAAGTAGCTCTCCAGATGTCAAAAAAATATCCTTCAGCAACAGGTATTGCTGCTACAGAATTTAAAGCAGCTTTATCAAATTCTTCAGGAGTTATCGAAACTATTGCAGATGAGGCTTGGTTTACTTTTTCATCATCAAATTTGTTGCCTAATCCATTAAATGCTTTTAGAGCAGCTGACTATAGACTATCGAGAGAATTAGTTGAATCATTAAAAGGAACAACTACTTCTTTTAACAGAACTTCAAATCATACACCTGACACAAGATTAAAAATGTACAATAATGCATTTTCTATGAGTATTACAGGTCTTCCTTATGGTTATAGTTCTCAAGGTCTAACAGCAGCTGGTTATTCTGCGCCTTCATCAGCAACAAATTCTCAGAGTTTGAAATTTAGAGGAGCAGACTCTCCTATGAATTTGATGACAGCAGGTTATACATTTTTAAACAGAGCTGAAGCTGCAGCTAGAGGTTGGACAACAGAAAACGTAGAATTAATGCTATCTCAAGGAATTGTTTTAAATTATCAAACCTTGGACAAACATTATATTACGAATTCAGATAATTATGATAGAAATACAAATGTATGGGGAGGTCCTAATATTTCTGGTACTACTCTTCAACCAACAGTTTATGCAGATGCTTATGCTGCTGCAAGAGTTGCTGACATTACTGCTTTTGGAGCTTTAAGAGTAATTGGAGAAGAAAAATGGGTAGCTCTATTTAATAATGGTTTAGATTCATGGTCAGAATGGAGAAGAACCGGATATCCAAATTTAGTTCCAGCGACCAATGCTCTAAATGGTGGTGTAATACCTAGAAGAATGATTTATCCTTTGGAAGAGCAAAATTTTAATAGTGCAAATTATAAAACTGCTTTATCAGGATTAAATCCAGGGACTGACAGTAATAAGTCCAAAATTTGGTGGGATCAATAAAATTTGATTGTCAATAATACAATAAAAACCATCCGATTTTTCGGGTGGTTTTTTTATTTATTATCTTTGCATAAAATATAGAAAATGGATATTAAACAGCATATACAAAACTCTATTTCTGAGATTCTAAAAAATAATTATCAAATTGAAAATCTTGCTTTAGAAGTTCAACAAAACAAAACAGATTTTGAGGGAGATTTCACGGTAGTTATTTTTCCTTTGGTAAAGTTGGCAAAGAAAAGTCCAGATGTTTTAGGGAATGAATTGGGAAAAGAGTTAAAAAAGCAAGAAGCTATCGAAAACTTTAATGTAGTAAAAGGTTTTTTGAATTTATCTATTAATAACGAAGCATTTGTTCAGAATTTCAAAGAAATAAAATCTCAGTTTGACATAAAAGAAAATAAAAATCAAACCGTAATGGTAGAGTATTCTTCACCGAATACCAACAAACCATTACACCTTGGACACATCAGAAACAATTTATTGGGTTTTTCTGTGGCTCAAATTCTTAAAGAAGCAGGTTACAATGTCGTAAAAACTCAAATCATCAATGATAGAGGAATCCACATTTGCAAATCTATGCTCGCTTGGGAAAAATTCGGAAACGGAGAAACTCCAGAAACCTCTGGCTTAAAAGGAGATAAATTGGTAGGAAATTACTATGTAGAATTCGATAAAAATTATAAATCTCAAATTACAGAACTCAAAGAGCATGGTTTAGACGAAGAAACGGCAAAAAAACAAGCGCCAATAATTTTAGAAGCTCAAAAAATGCTTCTCGATTGGGAACAAAATAAACCAGAAGTTCGTGAACTTTGGGAAAAAATGAACGCTTGGGTTTATGCAGGTTTTAATGAAACTTACAAAAGATTAGGCGTAGATTTCGACCAAGTTCAGTACGAAAGCAATACCTATATTTTAGGAAAAGACATCATCGAGGAAGGTCTTGCAAAAGGTGTTTTCTTCAAAAAAGAAGATAATTCTGTTTGGATTGATTTAACTGAAGATGGACTTGATCAAAAACTCGTTCTTCGTGGTGACGGAACTTCTGTGTATATGACACAAGATTTGGGAACTGCAGTAGAACGTTTCAAACAAAATGATATTCAAAAACTCATCTATACCGTTGGAAACGAACAAGATTATCACTTCCAAGTATTATTTTTAATTCTGAAAAAATTAGGCTACGATTGGGCAAATCAATTGTATCACCTTTCTTATGGAATGGTAGAATTGCCAGAAGGTAAAATGAAATCCAGAGAAGGAACGGTGGTAGATGCAGATGATTTAATGCAAGAAATGTACGTTACCGCCAAAGAAAAATCTGAAGAACTAGGAAAACTAGAAGGTTTAACAAGCGAAGAAAAAGAAAAATCTTACGAAATTGTAGGCTTAGGTGCTCTTAAATATTTTATGTTGAAAGTAGATCCTAAAAAGAAAATGCTTTTCAATCCTGCAGAAAGTATTGATTTCAACGGAAATACAGGGCCTTTTATTCAATATACTTATGCTAGAATTCAATCTTTATTGAATAGAGCAAATTTTGTAGAAGCAGATTTTGGAAGTTATCAACCAAATGCTTCAGAGAAAGAATTAATTATGCAATTGTCTAATTATAAAGAAGTTGTGGAAAAAGCAGCTGAGACATTAAGTCCGGCTCAAGTTGCGAATTACGTTTACGATTTGGTGAAAACGTATAATTCTTTCTACCAAAACAATCCTGTAATGACTTTGGAAGACGAAAACGCTAAGCAATTCAAACTCCAAATTTCAGATTTAACTGCAAAAACCATCAAAAAATCCTTACATTTATTGGGAATTAATGTGGTAAACAGAATGTAATTTCTGTAAAAATAATGGCGTGCCCTTTTGTTTTCGCCATCACAAAACCCTTTCTGCATTTTAAAATGCAGAAAGGGTTTTTCACTTCAAAAAACAAAAGGTCGGTCTTCGGCAAGTCGCTTTTTACGGCGGCGGCGAAGCCGCCGCCGTAAAAGAGCTCCAACAATTGCCTTCGCCCTCACGCAAAAAATCGTTAACTTTACCACATAAATTTTTAAAACATAATAAATCTGCTCCATCAGCAAAATCAGCGAGAGAAAATGCAAATCGACTTCAAAAATTTTGATATAAAAAACATTCTTCCAAGAACAGAATTTGAAAAAAAAGTTCTTCAGTTTTTGCAAGATTGGTTTTCTCATTCTGAAACCGTTTCGGTACAAACATCGGGTTCTACAGGAATTCCGAAAGTCTTTGAAATCCAAAAAAAGAGAATGCTCAATTCGGCAAAAATGACTTGTGATTTTTTAGGATTGAAAGAAGGAGATACAGCTTTGCTTTGTTTGCCAGTTCAATATATTTCTGGTAAAATGATGCTGGTAAGAGCCATCGAAAGAAAACTGAAACTCATTATTACAACACCAACTTCAACTCCTGAAATATCTGAAAATATTGCTTTTTGTGCAATGACACCTTTGCAAGTTCAAAATTCTTTAGATAAAATTCATTTCATCAAAAATCTCATCATTGGAGGAGCAGCCGTTTCAGAAAAGTTGAAAAATGAAATCTTTACTACTCTTCAATTCTCCAATTCTCCCACTAGAATTTTCGAGACTTACGGAATGAGCGAAACGCTTTCTCACATTGCTTTGAAGCAGATTTCTCCTGTTCAGGAAAATTATTTTACGATTTTAAATGATGTTGAGATTTCTGTAGATGAAAGAAACTGTTTGAAAATTTTTGCCCCAAAACTCAATCCAGAAATTTTGCAAACCAACGATATTGTTGAATTATGGAATGAAAAGCAATTCAGGTTTTTAGGAAGATTTGATAATGTGATTAATTCTGGTGGAGTGAAAATCTTTGCCGAAGAATTAGAGAATTTAGTTAAAAAACATATTGATAAAAATTTAGTTTTCCTTGGAAAACCAGACGAAACTTTAGGTGAAAAATTGGTGTTAGTCTTCGAAGGAAAAGATGCTTCGACTACGCTCAGCATGACAGAAATTAAATCTAAAATTTATAATTTAGAATTTCCAAGCAAGTTTCATATTCCGAAAGAAATCTTATTTTTAGAGAAATTCCCAAGAGCGGAAAACGGTAAGGTTTTAAGGAAAGAAATACTTAAATTTCTCACAGATTGAGCAGGTTATGCAGATTTTCTTTAGTTTAGCCTTTTATTTTGCAATTAGATTTTTTATGATATTTTAATTTAAAGTTTAATTTTAACCACAAAAGTAACAAAAGATTTCCTTTATTCATAAGCTATCCAAAAGTAAAAAATAGGAATTTTACTTTTTTTACTTTTGAATTATTTGTTTTCAAGTTTTTCTTTTTGCTTCTTTTGCGGTAAAAAAAATGAGATTAAATTAACCAGAGGAACATCTGCTAAATCTGCTTTATCAGCGAGAGATAAATTATGAAAAATTTTGCGCACGAACTTTCTTACAAAACTTCCCGAAGTAGTGGAAGTGGCGGGCAAAATGTAAACAAAGTAGAAACTTCAGTAACAGTGATGTGGAAGTTAGAAGATTCTGCCGTATTTACAGATTTGGAGAAAGAAAGAATTGCTTTGAAATTGAAAAATAGAATTAATTTGGATGGAATTCTTCAGTTGACCGTTTCGGAAAGCAGAACACAATTGCAAAATAAAAAAATTGCGATTGAAAAGATTCAGGAATTGGTGAATAAATCGCTCATCGTTCCGAAGAAAAGAATTGCAACCAAACCGAGCCGAGCAAAAGTAGAAAAGCGTCTAGAAAGCAAAAAGAAACTCTCTGAGAAGAAAGAAAATAGAAAATTTAGGTTGTAAGAAATGATAAGATTTGGTTCCATAGGAATCAAAGGTTTGTAGAAATTATAAATAACGTTTAGCTGGAAGCTCCATTGGAGCGATACAAATAAAAAAAATATGAAAAAGTCAGTCTTCAGAATTGTTAACCGATTCAATAAAAAATTTCTCCCAAAATACAGCCATCTTGACCCAACGAAACTTACAAAATTTCAAAAAGGAATTTTGGCTTTTAGATATTATGTTTTAATCAATTCTTTGGATTGATTAAATTAAACTTTAAAATGGCGCGAGCGAAGCGAGCGTCAATTGTTTCCAAAGCAAACACACAGTTTGTCATTCTGAAAGAATCTAAATATAGTTTTAAATAATTTAGAATATTTTTTCCAAAGGATAGAACGTTTTCAAAAATTCCTCTGTCACTGCAAGGAGCGAAGCAATCAAGGGTGGATTCAAAAATTAAAAATTTTTGAAGACGGGGTAGTTTAGAATAGTGGAAAGAAAACCCAAAAGTACTTTCTAGCCTAGATTGAACGGTTTGTTTGAGCTCTTTTTAGAAATTTTTTCGTTCAGATTTTGTGCGTGGAGAATTTCTAAAAAAGCGAGTAGTGAAAGCGGGACTGTAAGTGAAAAGAAGTATAAAACGGCTTGCTTTTATAAAATTTTTACTTTTTACTTTTTACTTTTTACTTGGCTCTTATTTCTTATCTTTGCAAAAATTCTTATAAAAATGAGCAATAAACCGATTACCGAATTTATAGAAAAATATTATTTGCATTTTAATTCTGCTGCTTTGGTAGATGCTGCAAAAGGTTATGTAGCGCACCTAAAAGATGGTGGGAAAATGATGATTACTTTGGCTGGAGCGATGTCAACCGCAGAAATGGGGAAGATTTTGGCGGATATGATTCGTGAAGACAAAGTAGATATTATTTCTTGTACTGGAGCGAATTTAGAAGAAGATTTAATGAATTTGGTAGCGCATTCTCACTACGAAAGAGTGCCTCATTACAGAGATCTTACGCCTCAAGAAGAGTGGGATTTGCTAGAAAGAGGTTTAAATAGAGTTACCGATACTTGTATCCCAGAAGAAGAAGCGTTCAGAAGATTGCAGAAACATATTTATGAAATATGGAAAGATGCAGATTCTAAAGGAGAAAGATATTTTCCACATGAATATATGTATAAAATGATTCTTTCTGGAGTTCTAGAGCAATACTATGAAATCCCTAGAGAAAACTCTTGGATGATTGCTGCTGCAGAGAAAAATTTACCAATTGTAGTACCAGGTTGGGAAGATTCTACGATGGGAAATATTTTCGCAAGCTATTGTATTAAAGGAGATTTAAAAGCTTCTACTATGAAATCTGGAATTGAATATATGATGTTCTTAGCAGATTGGTATCCAAAAAACAGCGGTGGAAAAGGAGTAGGTTTCTTCCAAATTGGAGGAGGAATTGCAGGTGATTTCCCGATTTGTGTTGTGCCAATGTTGTATCAAGATATGGAAATGCACGACATCCCATTCTGGAGTTATTTCTGTCAGATTTCAGATTCTACCACATCTTACGGTTCGTATTCTGGAGCTGTACCAAACGAAAAAATTACTTGGGGCAAGCTAGATATTACCACACCGAAATTTATCGTTGAAAGTGATGCTACCATTTGTGCTCCACTAATTTTCAAATATATTTTAGAAAATTCATAAAGCTAAAGACGAAAGTTAGTCGCTGAAAATTATACAAACGCTCAAATTATTTTGGGCGTTTTTTTATTTTTTTGGAGCAACAAAATTTGTATTACTTAGAAACGCAGTCCCGCTTTTCGCTATATCTTTTTTGTTCAGATTTCGACTCCGCTCAATATGACAAAAAAGGATGTCGCTGCAATCGGGGCTAAATTTTACTTTTCGGTTTTTTATTTGAAGATTAAAAAATTTGGAAAATAATTGAGCGCGAGCGAAGCGAGCGTCAATTCCATAAAAAAAAATTATCTTTGAAATCATTTGATCTCTGAAATCTTACCTCTAAAATCTAATAAAAATGAAAGAAACCTTCAAACAACAAGTCTTTGAAATCATCAAAATGATTCCGATCGGTAGAGTTACAACTTATGGAGCAATTGCTAAAGCAGTTGGTTTTCCAAACTATTCTCGCCATGTAGGAAATGCTTTGAGGAATTATGATGAAGATTTCCCTGCACATAGAGTTTGTAGCGCTTGTGGAATTATTTCTGCGGTAAGTTGTATTCCAAAATTTACCGAAAAGTTAGCCAAAGAAGGAGTAGAAGTGAAAGGAAATAAAATTCAGAATTTTAAAAATATTTTTTGGAATCCTTTAGAAGAAATTAATTTGTAAAAGAGGGAAATCTCCTTTGTTAATTACAATTTAATATTGATAAGAATATTGCGGCAGCGAAGCTGCCGCAATATTCTTAAAAAAAAACCGGCGCGAGCAAAGCTCGCGCCGGTTTTGTATCTAAAAAAATTATTATTTTTCTTTAATAGCCACTTTTATTTTCTCAGCTAATTCTTCTAAAAGTTCAGGATTGTCTTTTAGTAATTCTTTCACGGCGTCTCTACCTTGTCCTAGTTTCGTATCGCCGTAGCTGAACCAAGAACCAGATTTTTTAACAATGTCAAATTCTACACCCAAATCTAGAATTTCGCCAACTTTAGAAATTCCTTCTCCGTACATAATATCGAATTCTGTATTTTTGAATGGTGGAGCAACTTTGTTTTTCACAATTTTTACTTTCACGCGGTTTCCTACAGCATCTTCACCTACTTTTATTGGTGAACCGCTTCTTCTGATATCAATTCTTACCGAAGCATAGAATTTCAAAGCATTTCCACCAGTGGTTGTTTCAGGATTTCCGAACATTACCCCGATTTTTTCTCTTAATTGGTTGATGAAAATCACCGTACATTTTGTTCTAGAAATTGTAGCTGTTAATTTTCTCAAAGCTTGAGACATTAATCTTGCATGCAATCCCATTTTAGAATCTCCCATTTCTCCTTCAATTTCTGCTTTTGGTGTCAAAGCTGCAACAGAGTCGATTACCACGATGTCAATCGCTCCAGAACGGATTAAGTTATCTGCAATTTCCAATGCTTGTTCACCATTATCTGGTTGAGAAATGATTAAATTTTCTACATCAATTCCCAATTTTTTAGCGTAAACTGCATCAAAAGCGTGTTCTGCATCTATGAAAGCCGCAATTCCGCCTTGTTTTTGAGATTCTGCAATTGCGTGCATGGTAAGTGTGGTTTTACCAGAAGATTCAGGGCCATAAATTTCGATGACTCTTCCTTTTGGATAACCGCCAACTCCCAAAGCAATATCTAAACCAAGTGAACCACTCGGAATTACTTCTACTTCTTCTACTGCATTGTCTCCCATTTTCATAACGGTACCTTTTCCGTAGGTTTTATCCATTTTTTCGAGGACTAATGCGAGTGCTTTTTTCTTATCGTCTATACTGCTCATTTTTTCTTAAATTTTATCAAAAATACAATTAATTTGTTTATACCTAGAAAGAAAATTTCGTTATTTTCTTCTTTTCTCCGACAAAGATAATATGGCTATGCGACAAAATATGTCGTGCAAACTGATTTAAAATTTTATTTTAGATTTGTAAGATAATTTTATATCATGAAAATATTTAAAAGAGCTTCATTTCTCCTTTTACTGTCCCTTTTCAGTTTTAATTTGACTTTTTCACAGCAAAAAGTAGATACTGTTTTTGTGGGTAAAGCGACCTCTAAAAATATAAAGCAAAGTATTGATAAAAAAGCTTTGGTTTATATTGTCGTAAGACATGGTGAGAAAGAAAATAATGGCAAAAATCCTCATCTTTCTGATGCAGGAAAAGAAAGGGCAAAACGTTTAGCTCAACTGTTCAGTAAAGTAAAAATTCAGAATGCTTTTAGTACCGATTTTTTCAGAACTCGAGAAACATTAGAGCCTTTGATTTTAGAGAAAAAGTTAGATTTGAAGATTTACAATCCAAAAGAAATTCCTGAATTTGTGAAAAATGATTTATCTAAAAACACTGGAGTCAATATTATTTCAGGGCATTCTAATACCAACCCAGTTTTGCTCAATGAATTAATTCAGCAACCTTTGTTCAAAGATATTCCAGACGAAAAATTTAATGACATTTACATTGTCAATTTTTTTGAAAATGATAAAAAAGTAAAAGTTTATCATTTATTATACTAAAAAAAACTGCCTCAAAAAGGGCAGTTTTTATTTTAATTATTTGCAACGGTATCTTTATTCTTTTTAGATAATTCTGTGATTCTTGAGATGTCATCCAAAGAAAATTTTCCTAAAACTTTTACGTAAACCAATTCTTTGTCGTCTCTCACAGTAATCAGTAAATCCTTAATCATGGTGTCTGAATCGGTAATGGCAGACATAATTTTAATTTTGGAATCCTTGCTGTTTACACTCATCAATTCTTGTAAATTACTGCCAAAAGATTGTCTAGAAAATTGATTAATCATTTTATCAGAAGCATTTTGTACAGTATAAACTTTTACTTTTCTAATTTTTTTGATCAGGCGAATAACATCTTCTGATTCACCGTCTTCTCTTAATGCTTTTTTGATGTAAGGTTTTACGATAAACATCGGAACATTTATTTTGGTAATGGTAGCGTTTCCTTTTGTTTCTTCGTTGTAGAGAGACTTTTCACTTACAATGCAAGATTGCAGAGAAACCAAAATGGTAAAAATTGCTATAAGTTTTAGAAATGATTTCATAAGTGTTAATTTTAGTTGACAATGGTTGAAAAGAATCGCCATTTTTAAAAATTTGTATAAATGGCGATTTCAGTGTTTATTTTTTAGGTTTTTCTGGTGTTTTAGGCGTTTTGTCTTCTTTTTGAACGTCATTAATCAAGTTAGAAACATCGTCCATAGAGATTTGTCCGTCTAACATCATCAAGATGTTTTCATCTTCAGAAGAAATGGTTAATAGCATGTTATTCAGTAAATTAGAACTTGTGTCTGCAGCTAAAAACTTGATTTTATTGTCTTTGCTGTTCAGCGTCATCAGTTCATCATATTTCAGATTTTTTACAGCAGCTAGAATTTCATTTTTTACTTTACTAGCTTCATTGATGGCAGCTAATTGAGCAGGGGTAGGATTTTCGGCTTTTTCAGGTTTTTCCATGATGAGGATTTTTAAACCATTCATTTTACTGATGAGCGGTTTAATTTTGTCCATATCAGAGTCATCAATATTGATGTTATTGAGCAATCTAAACATTGGCTTAGCAATCTTAATAGAAGTTACGCCTTCTGCTTCTTGATATTTTTCAAAAATTGCGTCTAATTTTTCAGTTTGAGCCAAAGCAAATACAGGCAAAAACATGAGGAATAGGAATGTGATAATATATTTCATTGTATTAATTTTTTAAAAGTTAATGGATAAATTTTTGATAGGCTCTGCCTGGTTTATAGTTTTGGTAACGTTACACGCGAAAAGTTGAAATGCTTCCTTCGTAATATCGATGGCTTCTTCTTCGTTATAGATTTTTTTGCCATTTACGATTACATAATCTGCGCTGTATTCTTCTGCTGGGTTTTCTAGAATTTCAGTAGAATTTTTTACGTTTGTAGATGGTTGAGAAGCAATATTTTGATGTTCATTTCTGAACTCGTGATTTATTTTTTTAGTGGGTTTTACGTTGTTTTTAGTAATTTTTATAATGTTTGAATTGCTGTTAATTTTTTGATTTTCAGTTGGTTTTATGATGTTGGTTTGTGCTGGTTTTTCTGAAGGATTACTTTCATTAGAAGCAATTGGTTTCAAAGTTGGTTCTGTAATGTCTGGGTTAAAAAACATCATCATTCCAAAAAGCGTAACCAAACTTGCTGCCATCCAATACCATTTTTGACTGCCACCACCAGATCCTTTTTTCAAAGGAATTACTTTAGTTTCCTCTGGTTTTTCTTCGGTTTTTTTCAAGAAATCTTCGAAATTCCAATCCATTTTTTCTTCCTTCAGTTCTCGGAAGATGTTTTGGTATTCTTTATCTATATTTGGGTTCATTTTTTTTTGTTTTAAATGTTTTGAATTTTTCTGTTTTCAAACGCTAACAGGTTGTTAATCTGTTCTTTTACTTTTTGTCTGGCTCTCATAAGATTCACTCTCACTGCATTTTCTTCTATTTCTAAAATCTCCGAGATTTCCGAGACTTCATATTCTTCTACATCTTTCAGGTGAATGACCAATTTCTGTTTTTCGGGGAGCGCATTGATAAATTCTAAAATTTTCTCCTTCAAGTTATTGGTTTCCATTTTGTAGAGTTCATTTCTATGAAGCTGAAAATCTGCAAAATTCTGTTTCACCGTTTCGTGTTTCAGTTTATTAAGACACTCGTTTTTCACACATTTTAGTACATAAGATTTTAAATTGAGATGTACCAATTCATCCTTTTTTTGCCAAAATTTTAGCATTAAATCCTGCACCAAATCTTCGGCTTCATCACTACTCACCAAGAATCGCTTCGCAAAACGATACATCTCGTCTTTCAAAACAAATACTGTATTCTTAAATGTTTCTTGGTTCATAGGTTAGTTTCTATAGGTAAGACAACGAAGGTCGGAAAAATATTACATCAGAAATGAAAATTTTTTATTTTCTTGATTTTTAGTCATTAAAAAAGCCGCTTTCAGAATTTTGAAAGCGGCTTGGATTTTTTGTTAATTATGTCATCCGTAAGAATCACATTTTAATGTCATAATTTTTTTGTTAAGATTCCTTCGGAATGACAAAAGCAACGTAGAAATCTTTGCGTTTAAAAAGACTAGCAATTCTCATAAACCCATTTCAGAATCTCCTTATCTTCTTCTGTTAAAGCTATTTTTCTTCTTGCCATAGCTTTTTCGGCAACTTCGTAAGCGGTTTCTAATCTAAATTTTTCATCTCCTTTAAATCCGCCCCAAGAAAAATGTTCAATCAAATTGGGTGGAAATCCACTTTTGAAAATATTAGCACCAACTCCCACTACAGTTCCTGTGTTAAATTGAGTGTTAATCGCAGTTTTAGAATGGTCTCCCATAATTAATCCGCAAAATTGAAGTCCAGTTTTTACAAATTTTTTAGATGGATAACTCCACAATTTTACTTCTGCATAATTGTTTTTGAGGTTAGAAGAATTGGTGTCGGCTCCAAGATTGCACCATTCTCCAATCACAGAATTTCCTACAAAACCTTCGTGACCTTTATTGGTAAAACCAGTGATGACAATATTATTCACTTCGCCGCCAACTTTAGAATGCGGACCAATCGTAGTAGCACCATAAATTTTAGAACCCATATTGATTTTAGAACCTTCACAAAGTGCTAAACTTCCTCTTACTACAGAACCTTCCATTATTTCTGCATTTTTGCCGATGTAGATTTTCCCAGTTTTGCAATTAAGCGTGGCAAATTCTATTTCGGCGCCTTCTTCTATAAATAAATCTTCTTTATTGCCCAAAAATCCGTTGGTTTCAGAAAGTGGAGCAGAAGTTCTTCCTTTGGTTACCAATTCAAAATCAAAATCAATGGCTTTATCATTTAAGGAAAATAAATCCGTAGCTTTTTTAAAGAAAATCAGTTCTTCGGTAATGTCTGTCATTTTCTCAATCTGCGAAAGCGAGAAGTTTTCCATGTTTAATCTCGCCGCCAAAACTTCGTTTTCATAAATCAAAGCTTCTCCCAATTGCAAATTTTTAATTTTAGCCAAAACATTTTCAGAAGGAAGAAAATTTGGAGTAATCAGTAAACTTTCTTTCTTTTCGTAAGATTTATATTTTTTTTGAAGATAATCTTCGGTGATGTAAGAAACTTCTAAAGAATCTAAGAGTTTTTGCCAACGTTCAGAAAACGTAAGAATTCCTGTTCTAAGTTCTGCGATTGGTTTGGTATAAGTAAGTGGAAGAAAATCTCCCCAAAATTGAGCATCAGAAAATATAAGTTGCATTTTAATTGAATGTTTATTATTAAAACTTTCTGTCATTCTGAGCGTAATGAAATGAAGTGAAGAATCTATTGAATAAAAAGATTCTTCATTTTGCTTTGCTTCATTCAGAATGACAAACGAAAAATTATTCTCAAAAATACAAAAAAAGTCCTTCAAAAATTTTGAAGGACTGATTTATTATGAAAAAATCGGCTAAATTACTTAGCGAATTTTTTGTATTTGTTCATGAATTTGTCTACTCTACCTGCAGTATCTACTAATTTTACTTTACCAGTGTAGAATGGGTGAGAAGTAGAAGAGATTTCCATTTTGATTAATGGATATTCTGTACCTTCGTAAACAATAGTATCTTTAGTTTCAGCTGTAGATTTGCAAAGAAACATTTCGTCATTACTCATGTCTTTGAATACAACTAATCTATAATTTTCTGGGTGAATTCCTGATTTCATATCTTTATTGTCTTTTTAAATTTTAGTTGATAATAATTGCGTGTAATGGCACTGCTTTTATTATTCTTAATTTTAGACTGCAAAAATAAAAATATTTTTTGAATTGACAAATAGCGTTTTAAGTTTTTGTGAAAGAAATTTTACAGTTTTTGCGTTTTTAGAAACAGTTCAGCTTTTTTCATTAACTTTACGCTTATTTTTAAACTTCCATGAAGACAAAATATTTTCTTTTTTTCGGGTTTTGGTTGGCTCTTTTTGTTATTTCTTGTAACAGAGATGAAATAGAATTTGATGCACCAAGCAAAAAACTCAGATTTTCGGTAGACACTTTGGTTCTAGACACGGTTTACAATCAGGTGAGAAGCGAAACCTATGCTGTAAAAATTTATAACGACGAGAATAAAGATATTTCCATTCCAAAGATTTATCTGGAATCAGGAAATTCTTCACTTTACAGAATTAATGTAGATGGAAAAGCAGGAACGGAATTTACCAATGTTCCCCTTCGTAAAAAAGACAGCCTTTATATTTTTGTAGAAATTGCTCCTATTGCTAATGCTCCAGAAGCGATTGCCGAAGAAAAAATTCAGATAGAATCACCAGTTGCGAATCAACACGTGACTTTGTTGTCAGTAGTTCAAGATGTGGAATTTTATATTTCTACCGAAAACAGTCCGAAAATTTTAACAGACAATACTTCTTGGAACAATAAAAAAGCCAAAATTATTTATGGCGATTTGAAATTAGCTGATGGAAAATCACTGACTATTTCTGAGGGAACAAAAGTTTATTTTCATAAAAATGCCAATTTGAAAATCGGGAAAAATGCTCAATTGATTGCCAATGGAGATTTAGGCAAAGAAGTAATTTTCCGCGGAGATAGAAATGATGCGAGATATGACACGCTTCCTCTTAACTGGGGCGGAATTCAGCTTGAACAAGGTGCAATTGCCAATTTAAAATATGCTAAAATTTTTGGTGGAACCACTGGTTTAGAACTCAATCACGCTTCTGCTACGCTTAAAAATACGATTGTTCATACTTTTCAAGATTTTGGAATTTTAGGAATTAATGCCACTGTAAATGCAGAAAATTTGGTGGTTAACAATTGTGGGCAAGCGAATTTAGGAGTTTTTAAAGGCGGAAATTATACTTTTTTACATGCTACTTTTGCCAATTATTGGAACTTAAATAGCACTTTGCCGAGTTTTGGAATCTATGCAACTAACGAATATAACAACGGAACTTCTAACGAACAAGGCGCTTTAACATTAAATCTTCAAAATTCTATCATTTACACCGAAAGAAATAACGCGATTCAGTTCAAGCCAACTACTGGACAAACATTTAATTATTTCATCGAGAATTGTTTGGTAAAATTTGATGCTGCAAACGCAGGTTTTACTTGGGACGGAAATGCTAAAATTGTGAATTCCATCAAAAACGAAGATCCAAAATTTGAGAATTATTTCACCCAAAAAATGAATTTGAGAGTGAAAGCTACTTCTCCTGCAAAAGCGAAAGGAAAGGTTTCCTCTGCAGCTTTGGTTCCTCTAGATATTGTAAAAGTGAACAGAACGACCAATCCTACTATTGGAGCGTATCAATAAAAAGTTTCGAGTTGTGGGTTTCGAGATACGAGATTATCTCGCAACACGCAACACGTACCTCGTAACAAAGAAATTATGGAAATAAAAATTCTACAAAATCAAGTTGACGAATGGATTAAAACCATTGGTGTTCGTTATTTTAATGAATTAACCAATATGGCAATGTTAACCGAAGAAGTAGGAGAAGTTGCCAGAATTATTGCCAGAAGATATGGTGAACAAAGCGAAAAAGAATCTGATAAATCTAAAGATTTAGGCGAAGAATTAGCAGATGTACTTTTTGTAACTTTGTGCTTGGCAAACCAAACTGGCGTAGATTTACAAGTCGCTTTTGATAAAAAGATGAAAGTAAAAACAGAAAGAGATTTTGACCGTCATCAAAATAATGAAAAACTGAAATAATGAGAGAACCCAAAATTATTACTGATTTAAGACACAAAGTAGAACATGAATGGTTCGGAACGCTCACCAGATTTGGGAGTAGACTGGGAATTCCTGTTTCTAAATTACGTGTATTTTTCATTTATTCCACTTTTGCGACTGCTGGTTTTTTCTTCTTGGTTTATCTCATGATGGCATTTACGCTTTGGGTAAAAGATATTTTCGTCACCAGAAGACCTAATGTTTTTGACCTATAAATAATGGTTTTTATTAAAATCAAAAAATCGCAAATCAAAAATTGTAAATAAAAATGGTTTGGTTCGAAGAATTACAAAACCGCAAGAAAATTTCTAAAATTTTCTACCGCTACGAAAAGACTTTTCCCGAAGAAGAAAGACGAAGCAAAGACCAATTTCTAGATTTGGCCGAAAATCCAGACGCTTTTGTTTATTCCATTAATCAGGAAGATGAAAATATAGGATACTGCGTAATTTGGGAGCTTCAAGGATTTTATTTTTTAGAGCATTTTGAAGTTTTCGAGGAATTTAGAAATCAAAAATTTGGAGAAAAAATTCTGGAAAGTTTACAAGAGAAATTCGAAAAACTGATTTTAGAAACTGAGCCTGATTCACTTTCAGAAATTGCTGAAAGAAGGTTGCGCTTTTACGAAAGAAATGGCTTTAGCGTCATAGAAAAAAATTACCTTCAACCAAGTTATGGTGAAGGTAAATATGCTGTTAATTTATTTTTAATGGCTAATTTCGAGCCTGAAAATTTAGAAACGTTAGTAAAAGAAATCCACGAAATTGTCTACGAAATCTAAAATTTCAACTAATCTACTTCATATTCTAATTTAATGGTAATACTCGCTTCTTTTTCTTTTGATTGAGTATTATAAGTTCCGCCGTAAGAAAAATCTTCGTTTGAATTTGGCGCGGTAATTTGGATAACACCCATGGTTGCTTTTTTAAGATTTCCTAAATCAGAACCTGCATTTTCTGCAATTTTTTCGGCGCGTTCTTTAGCATCTTTTGTAGCATTAGCAATCATTTCTTGTTTTACTTCCGCGAGTTTGGTGTAAAAATAATTCGGTCGAGAAGAAGTGAATTCTATTCCAAGATTGATAATTTCGGTGATATTTCTAGACAAGTTTTCAATTTTTGCCACATCTTTACTTTCTAATGAAACCGATTGAGTTAACTGGTAACCTGCAAAAGTTTGGTGACTGCTTCCATTAGCGTCTGAAACATAATTATATTGCTTCTGAATATCTACCGCAGAAAAAACGATTTCGTTTTTAGGAATTCCTTTAGAAATCAAATAGTTTTCGATGATTTTTCGATCGTTGGAAAGTGCATCATAAGCTTGTTTCAGTTCAAAGCTATTTCTGGAGAAGTTTCCGCTCCAAGTAATGAGGTCCGAAGTGAATTTTTTGGTTCCGAGACCGGTAACAGAGATGGTGTTTTCTGATTTGTTTCGGTTTTTGATGGCGCTTCCTAATAAGCCAAGTCCAATGATGAAGCCCAATGAAGCAACAGCAATGGCGATAATGTTTTTGTTCATAAAATTGTGATTTTAGGTGATGATTTGATAACTTTAAATTTACGAAAAATTATACATCAAATTCAATTCCATACTACTTTAACTTTCTAAAATCATTGATTTTTATTTCTGCTTGTTTTCTGAACTGAGCAATGTCGCTTCCTTTGAGATAACCATATTTATAAGCGTTCTTTAAATCTAAACTGCTCATTACATGAAAAATAAATCCCGAAATTTCACTTTTTTTAAGTCCTAAATCTGTAAAATAATCTTCGCCAAGAATTTCTAGAAAATCTTCGGCTAAATCTATTTGGTCTGCTTGATTAGAAACTTTTCCTACAGAAAAACCTTGCCCAACTGGTTGAACAAATTCGCCACCTCTTGGTTTTATAATTTCTGGGTCAGATTTTTCAGCAATATATTTAGAAATTTCTTTATTGAGTTTTACTTTTCTCACAGATTCTACTCTTCTAGCATCTTCTCTTAAATTGCCGGTGAGTTTGGTTTTAATTTCTACCTCTTCTATTTCTACTACGGATTTTATCAACGTAATTTTTATTGAATTTTTAAAATCTTCGGGTTTTACAGAATAGGTAATTCTGTCAAATTTTTGTTTTACGAATCGCAGTGCATCATTGTTTTTTGCAGAAATCATAAAATTGCCATCGCTGTCTGAATAGGCTTTTTCGTCGGTTCTGGTGTTGAGAATTAAAACACCCGATAATTCTAAGTTTTGTTCTGAGGTAATTTTGCCAAAGATGTATTCTTGTGCATGAAAAGAATGTGCGATAATGAATAAAAATAGGAGTAGAGTTTTCTTCATGGGTTATGATTAGCAGCCTCAAAATTATTTTGAAATTTGATTGCTGAAACAACTTTAACCGAGATTAACTTTTTTATGAGTTTTTAAGAGAGAAATTTTCAAAATTTGGTTAAAAAGTTCTAATGATAACGGAATTGCGCCCCGACTTTAGTAGAGCTCTTTTTTGTGCGGCGGCTTTGCCGCCACACAAAAAAAGCGGGAACGGAAGGCGGAAATTTGGCGCCACAATAAAAGAAATACAGAATTAAAATTTAGGTACATTTTTTGCTTATATTTGCATACTTAAAAATTGGGGTTGACTGGTTTCGACAGCAAGACCAATGGGTAAGTAAGCATGCAGAGAACCGTAGCGCGATCTCTTTAATCCCTTGCTACAGAATTTAACTGGCAACGAAGAGTTTGCTCTTGCTGCTTAATCCGAAGCTTAGTAGGATTAGCGTTTTTCCCGAAGTATAGTAAGGAAACAAGATGTCTCCCGAAAGTTCTGTTCTGCGACGTTCGATTCCGAGGCATAGAAAATGCGGAAATAAGTCCCGAAAAACTTCGGTTCGGGAACGAAAATTTTAGAAGATAAGCGTAAAGTTGGCTGTTTGCTGTCTGCTTTACGACGAAAACCAATAGCAAAATAAGCATGTAGAAAGCTTGCGTATTGCTTGTTTGGACGAGGGTTCGAATCCCTCCAACTCCACTGAAATCTGTAAATCAATGGTTTGCAGATTTTTTTATGATTTTTAACAGAATTGATAAAAACAAAGAAGAAAATTAATATTTTTATGCAACTAAATAATTAACCAATGAAAAAACTATTTCTATTATCGCTACTAGCGTTATTTTTTATCAGTTGTCAAGTTCAAGTTCCTCTTTCTGCTGATTACTGGACCAAAACTTCTAAAGTAGGAATTATGGTCAATGTAAATCCTGCTGCTAAATTTAGACAAGGTTCACAAGGATTATTAGACCTTGCATTGACTTCTGGAGATAAATATCAGCCAGTTCTTGCAAACATAGACAAAACCATGAATCCTCAGCAAGATTTAATCAGCATGTACACAGAAATTCTTAAATCAAAAGGAAAAGAAGTGGTATTGATTGATGAAAAATTCGATGCTAAAACTGCTCTAAAATTTGATAAATCAAATGCAGATAAGTCAAAAAAATATTCTAATTATGATTTTAGAGCACTAAAATCTAAATATGGAGTAGATGAAGTACTTTTTGTAAATGTAAACTACGGAATGATGATTTCTTACTACAGTATGATAGAAACTGGTAGAGCTGCATATACTGTCTTGTCCTGAAAAAAGTTGACTAAAAATTAGATAATATGTCAACAAAGAAGAAAATTTCAAAAATTCCAATTG
>NZ_JASMRM010000024.1:0-23398 GCF_041431305.1 Cloacibacterium sp. Arc13 | reverse complement strand
TTTTTTGTTGTACAACCTCAAAGATACTTTGAGTTACTTTAATTCCTTCTTATTTTTTTATTTAGGACGCTATTGAAGATGTTTTAATTAATAGAATGTTTAATAAAAAATTATATCTCTTTATAAAGATTTTTTAACCTAATTTTATTTTTTATTGTATCATCAATTTCTTTTTTTGTAATACTTTTAACTAATTGAAAGAAAAAATCAATATCAATTTTAAAATAATCAGTTATAAAATATAAATTTTCTAAAGTTGTATTTGGCAAGGTCTCTTCTCTAGCACAGTTCCATGACTTATTATATTTTTCGGAAATTTCATTATTTAGATATTGCTGAGTCATTGGTTTTCCATCAATAATTATCTCAGTTCTTAATTTCTTTAGAACTATACCTACAGCTACTTTATATCTAAATATTTCTTTATGAAAATTCATAAAGTAAAATAATTTATAATAAATCATAAATTCAACGACGTTTATGTCGTTATTTTTATTATATTTGTAAAATAAGTTACTGAATATGTAACTTTGCGATACTTCAACAAAATATTAGAAGCTATTGCTTAGAATCTTGCTTTTGAAAACTGGTAATTTTTATGCACGCAAGAGGATAAGTAAAAAGCTCACGACCTAGGCGTGGGCTCTCTTATCTGTGTGCAGGGTATACCAGTGCCTCAAAAGCTGATTTGTAGAGTCCCATGCCGTTTTCTTTTTATGCCGTCCGCATCATCTACATTTTTCTAAGCTGCTTTTCAAAATAAAGTATCAGAGAGACGGATACAATGGCAGCGCATCCATTGCGGCTTTTTAGCTTTCACGGGACATTACTAACTAATAATCCTTTTAAATCACTTAAAATTTATGGTTGCTTCTTTCAACACAGGATAAACTTTATACTGTTTCCCACAAATAACATTCATATTCATATTAAATTTTTAATGACGCTTTAGGAAAGGGAGCCCAAAATCATAAGTCTCCCCACCTAAGGTGCCTGAGCACATACTCGTTGGCTGAGCCTTTCGAAGCCATCTACGAACAAAGTTCACAAACTGGTGGCTGAGCACATACCCGTTGGCTGAGCCTGTCGAAGCCATCTGCGAACAAAGTCCACAAACTGGTGGCTGAGCCTGTCGAAGCTAGGGTTGGGGAAAAACTTTAAAAATTGGAACAAAGCATTTCCTCCCTGATGGCTGAGCACATACCCGGTGGCAGAGCCAGTCGAAGCCATCTACGAACGAAGTTCACAAACTGGTGGCTGAGCCTGTCGAAGCCAAATGTAAAAAAAGCCCTTCCTGCAAAGTTTGGCGACTAGCGTAAGGAAGAGCAGATAAGTTTAATGTTTAAACCTTAACAAAATTATGAAAAATAATCTAATGTTTCTAGGCTATCTTCCGATAAGCTTAGGGCTAACCATGCTTGTTTCTAGCTATGCCTATGGACAACAAAGAACCGTTACAGGCACCGTGACGAGCAATCAAAAACCCATTGCGGGAGTGTCGGTTTCCCAAGAGGGAAAAGACACCGTTACCCAAACCAATGCTTCTGGTCAATACCAACTCACCATTTTCGGTGAAAATGCAATCCTCATCTTTAGACACCCTCTATATGCAGAAACTAGGGTAACTGTGGGTAACCAAAATGCCATTAATGCAAGTCTAGAAAAAGAAAAACAAATAGATGAAGTCGTTTTAAATGCAGGATATTACAAAGTAAAAGAACGCGAAAGTACAGGCAGCATTGCCAAAGTATCAGCCAAAGAAATAGAAAACCAACCCGTAAATAATGTGCTTTCAGCAGTTCAAGGCAGAATGCCCGGGGTAAACATTGTACAAAACAGTGGGGCTCCCGGTGGTGGATTTGAGATTCAGATAAGAGGAAGAAATAGTTTAAGACGTGCAGGCAATAATCCACTATACATAGTAGATGGTGTGCCCATGATTTCAGAGAGTCCTTCTAATTTGTCAGGAACCATATTGCCAAGTTCTTCAATTAATCCGCTTAATACTATTAATCCCAATGAGATTGAAAGCATAGAAGTCTTGAAAGATGCAGATGCCACTGCAATATATGGGTCAAGAGGCTCTAATGGTGTGGTTTTGATTACAACAAAGAAAGCGCTAGCAGGAAAACTGAGTGTACATCTCAATCAGTCTTATGATATAAGCGAACTTGCTTCTAAAATGAAAATGATGAATACTGAGCAGTATTTGTCCATGAGAAAGCAGGCGTTTATAAACAGTGGTATCACTACCTATCCCGCAAATGCATATGACATCAATGGAATTTGGAATCAATCAAGATATACAGATTGGCAAGAAGAAATTCTGGGACACAAGGCAGAACGTTCAAATACCCAAGTCACAGTAGGGGGAGGGACGGAGAGAACCAAATTCATGGTCAATTTAGCAAATAGTGAGGAATCAACCGTTTATGGAAATGATTTTAAATACAGAAATTTTAATTTATCAAATACGGTCTCTCATCAATCGACTGATAAACGTTTTGAAATGAGCATGTATAATTTATTTGCCAAACAAAAGAATAAGCAGATGAATAGTGATATCGCTCGTTCTGCACATTGGTTAGCTCCAAATGCTCCTGCACTTTATACTTCAGAGGGAGTGTTAAACTGGGAAAACAATACGTTTACCAATCCATTAGCAGATTATAATGCAACCTATATCAATGAAAATCTTCAGTTTATAAACAATGTCAAAGGAAGATACACCGTTTTATCAGGACTAAATATTCAACTAAATGCAGGTTTAAATCATCAGCAGTTTGAAGAATGGTCATTAGTTCCACACACCATTTATAATCCATCCTATGGTCTTAATGCATCCAGTTCTCAGTCCTACCAAAACATGCAGAGAAGATTTTCTTTCATTCTGGAACCACAAGTAGAATACGAGAGAACTTTCGGGAGCCATAAATTAGAAATGATAGTAGGTTCTTCGTATCAGTCAAATGAAACCAAGTCTAGTTATTTAGAAGGATACGGATTTGATAACAATGCATTTATACAGAACATTGCAGTTGCTCAGACCAAAGTCATCGGAGATAATTTAAAAACCGAATACAAATATGCTGCGGTCTATGGAAGACTCAATTACAATTACCAAAACAAATACATCTTTAACCTTACGGGAAGAAGAGATGGCAGTAGTAGATTTGGACCTAAAAATAAGTTTGCAAATTTTGGAGCTGTCGGTATGGCTTGGATTTTTTCTAAAGAAAATTTCTTGCAAGATAGCTCATGGCTGAGTTTTGGTAAACTCAGAGCCAGCTATGGAAGTTCAGGAAGTGATAACATTGGAGATTATCAATACTTAAATAATTTTTCTACTTCACCTTATTTCTATAATGGTACTGTAGGATTAACCTCAAGCCGACTGTTCAATCCTAATTTTAGTTGGGAAAAAACAGTAAAGTTGGAAGCAGCAATAGAATTAGGATTTTTGCAAGATAAAATCAATTTTACAGGAGCCTTTTACCGCAATACATCATCAGACCAGTTAGTAGGCTACCAATTATCCACCGTTACAGGATTTTCATCCGTAACAGCAAATCTTCCTGCAACGGTAGAAAATAAAGGATGGGAATTTCAATTAGCAACAAGACCCCTTTCAGGGACATTAAAATGGAATTCAGATTTTAATATAAGTCTTCCCACCAATAAATTGTTGTCCTTTGAGGGAATCGAAGGCTCTTCCTATGCCAATACATATAACATAGGTCATTCAATATATGCAATAAAGCTATATCATTTAGAAGGAATCAATCCGCAGACTGGGCTCTATCAGTTCACAGATTATAACAATGATGGGAAAATAAACGCGCCGAATGATAATAAAATTATAGAAGACATAGGAGTAAAGTATTTTGGGGGTTGGCACAATAAATTTCAATATAATAATTGGGAATTAACTTTCCTTTTACAATTTGTAAAACAGAAAAATAGGAATTATAATTATTTAATGCCCATTCCAGGAGGAATGAATAATCAACCTGTAGAAGTGCTAAATGTATGGTCTGCTGATAATCCTACAGGGATTTATATGCCTTATCTAGCAACAAATAATGCTTCGCAGGTTTTGTTTCAGAATAGTGATGCGGCAGTAAGTGATGCTTCCTATGTGAGACTGAAAAACCTTCAGTTTTCCTATAAAATACCGATACGTTCAGAGGTATTTAAAACGATACAAATCTACTTTCAAGGACAGAATCTATTGACCTATACCAATTATTTTGGTATAGACCCTGAATTTAATATTGCTGGATTTCTGCCTCCTTTAAGAACGTATTCTTTAGGCTTATCAATAAAATTTTAAAACCTTAACAATGAAAACATATCCATTTTATAAATTATTCCTGTGTTTCATAGGATTCAGCATGATTCAGAATTGTGAAAAAATGATAGAAGTAGAAGAACCTTCTAATCAGATTTCTTCACAAAAAGTGTTCGAGGATGTACAAACTGCTGATGCAGCCCTAGCAGCCCTCTACGGAATGTTATGGGACAATTCACCTGTTGCAGGAGACCAAACAGGGAAGTTAATGGGAGCATATACTGATGATTTAGATTATTATGTTGCATCCTCTTCTACAGGGCTTCCAGACATATACCAGAATACACAGGAAGAAACCAACCCTCAGATAAACACTTATTGGGCTAAATCGTATCAGTGTATTTTAACCGCCAATACAATTCTGGAAGGTATTAGAGATACTCAGGCATTGCCACAGAAAGATAAAAATAGAATTAAAGGTGAAGCACTTTTAGCAAGGTCATTGGTATGTTTCTATTTGCAGCAAATATTTGGAGACATCCCATTTCCAAGCAGTACAGATTATAAAATAAATCAGTCAATAGGAAAGACTTCAGGCAATCAAGTGCTTACACTCTTAGAAAACGATGTCATAGAAGCCATAAGTTTGTTGTCAGATGATTACAGAAATACAGAAAGAATTTTCTTAAACCGAAAAGCAGGTCAATTGCTGTTGGCTAAAATTTACATGACCCAGCATCAATGGATAAAAGCAGAACCTATTTTGAAAGAAATTGTTACAAGTCCTTTGTACATTTATGAAAATGACCTTTCCAAAGTATTTAACAAGAATGGCAAACACATCATTTGGCAACTTAAACCTAAGAATAGTGGGAATGCAACGAAAGAAGCTTCTACCTATTATTTCAATAATACTGCTCCTACATCATACGCATTGTCTACAAGTTTAATCAATGTCTTTACCAGTTCAGATTTGCGCAAACAAAACTGGATGGCAAAAGTACAAGTAGGACAAAATGTTTGGTATAGAGCAGACAAGTATAAAAATAGAACATCTAATACCACGGAATATTCCATTGTCTTTAGGATAGAGGAAGCGTATTTGCTTTTAGCTGAAACCTATGCTCAACAAGACAAAACAGCACTAGCGTTGCCTTATCTTAATGCCTCAAGACTTAGAGCAGGTTTATCAGCGATTCAATTACCCATTACAAAAAATGATGTACTGAATGAGATTTTATTGGAATCGCGTAAAGAGTTTTTTACAGAAATGGGGCACCGTTTCCTGGATATGAAACGCTATGAGATATTGAATACCCTCCAAACAGTAAAGCCCAATTGGAAAACCTATCATGTGTTATGGCCAATCCCTCAAAAAGAACTTTTGTTAAACCCGAATTTAAATCCCCAAAATGAAGGCTATTAACATCAAGGCTTTATCCATCATTTTTTCTCTATTCATTAACTCGTTATGGTCTGCTACTCCTAAACCTTCAGATTCATTGTCAAAATGGTTACAGAAATTCTATACGGTAGGGAATATAGAGCTTTCAGAAAATGGTAAATGGGCGACTTTTAAAAAATGGCATGCTAAAAATAATGATACCATTATGGTGCTAGACATTAATGCTAAAAATTCAACTTTAGGTTTTCTAATCAAACAACCATTTATAGAATTTACACCAAACAACCATTTATTGTCCACGGGCAATAATAAAGCAGTCTGGTGGGATTTAATCAATAATCATAAATGGGAAATTGAAAAGGTCTCTAAGGCTTTTACGATTGGTTCTGGAGATAGATTTTGCACAATAAGCAGAGAAGAAAAGGCAGTGATTTATGATAAAAAGGGAACTGTGGTGAAGTCTTTTGATGGGGTAAAAGTATGGGTTAAACAAAAAGAGGGGATAGGGTATATAATCCACAAAGTAGAGGAGAAATGGAATATAGAACAATTAACGTCAACCCAATCGAAAACGGTTTTTTCTTCAAAATATGAAATTAAAAATATTGAAGTTTTAGGAAATACAAATAAATTTTTGGCAATCACCATTTTGGATAAAATGACTAACAAAATCATTTTGCAGATACTCAATATACCATCGGGTAAAATAGTCTATTCCAAAGAAAACGATTTTAAGAAATTCTCTTATGTGAAAGTAAAGGCTTTAGATAATCTGTCAACCGTCGTAATTGATTTTCAAGGAACAATACCTCCAGAGAATAGTCCATGGTTAGATATTTGGTACGGAAACGATAGAGAAATGGAATCCAAACAATATGGCAAGCAGATTCATGATTACTCAGTCTGGAATGCAAATACAGGTGCAGAAGTTCAAATAGACAATCAAAAATTTTCTGATGTAATAGCCTTCAATAATTCAAATGAGGTGATGGTTTTTAATGCAGTAGAAGAAAATGACTATATATTACACAGACCTTTACTGAATATATATTTGTATAATGTTTCTGATAGGTCATATAAATTGATATTTCAAAGAGTCTCAAATATCGTCACAGATGGCTTGGGCAAATATATTATTGCGTTTGATTTTGACAAAAGAAACTGGTTATTATACGACTGTCAGAAACGTATTCTTAAAGAAATAAAAAAAACAGATTTACAAAACCCAGTATTTAGTGCAGATGGTAATTTTATATTATTGGAGAGTTCATTAGGGCTTAGGAAGTATGAAATAAAGAATGAAAATTTAAGAAATGTAATGAAGGAGAATGAGTACTATGAGTACAAGACTACGGTTGTAAACCCTGAAGTGGTAGATTTAAATAATCATTTTGATATTGTAATCAGAAAAAATAATCTAAAAACACCTCTCTTATTGAAACTATCGAATGAAAAGAATAATACAACTTCATATAAACTGTATAGGGATAAGGATGAAGACATTGATATCATCCCTTTTACCAAAGACAGAATAAAAGAATTGAAATTCGATAAAAAATTAGAAAAATTCTTATTTATCAAAGAAAATTATAACATTCCTCCTCAAGTTGAAACGTACAATACCATCACGAAAAAGAATAAAATTTGGTATAAGGTGAAATTGAGTGATAAATCAACATCACTGTTGAAACAAGAGGTTTTTACTTATAAAAATACTTTAGGAAAAGAACTTAAATCTGTGTTGTATTACCCTGTTAATTATGACTCAACAAAAAAATATCCTATGATTGTTCATATTTATCAAATACAGAGTCATACTTCAAACCGCTACCAAATGCCAAAAATAGATGACCCTTTAGGTTTTAATATTCGTTTGCTGCAACAAAAGGGATATTTTGTATTACTTCCAGACATTGTACATGATAACAGGGGAACGGGTTGGTCATCATTAGATGGTGTGCATAGTGCGCTAGACTTTTTAAAGCAATGTAAAAGTATTGATAAGGATAGAATAGGGTTGACGGGGCATTCGCATGGTGGGTATGAAACCAACTTTATAGCAACTCATTCTAATCGTTTTGCTGCGTATATAAGTGGAGCAGGACATAGTGATATTGTTAGAGCTTACTTTTCGTATTCCTATAAATTTAACATACCTTTTTATTGGCAATTTGAAAACCAACAATACGAAATGTTTAAACCGTTTGCAGAGGATAAAATGTTATATCTTAATAATAATCCAATCATGGATGTAGAAAAAGTAAACGCACCTATTTTACTTTGGACAGGTCAGAAAGATGAAACGGTACATTGGGGCCACACCATAGAGTTTTACATTGGATTAAAACGAAACAAGAAAAAGGTAATTGCATTACTATACAAAGAAAAAGAGCATGATGTTGGAATAGGAACAGTAGAAAGTCTTGACTTAAATAAAAGATCAATGGAATGGTGGGATTATTTTCTAAAAGATAAAAAAGATATAGATTGGATAAACCAGGAAATGAATAAGGACGCCTTTTAGCGTCCTTACTTTTGTTGATTTATTGAATTTCATTTAAAGTAGCACCACACATGGTACCCGCTTCGCATTCTATGACAAAAAGCAAATAAAAAGATAAAAATTTTAAGATGCAAATTTGTAAGTATTGACAAAAGGAGTTTCTCTGCTAACAACAGCAAAAGCTCTGCTTACAATTTTGCATTTTATATTATTTAATACCAAGAACGTATGTTTGCCTTCATCTCTTTTTCGTTGGTAATATTCCTTTAGTTCTGCATCGTATTTTATAGCATTTAATGCTACGGGATGCAGAAGAGATTTTATTTTCTTATCAGCAAAATGATTTACTTTGGTTCTTGCTCTTACACTCGAGCCAGAACTATACTCAAAAGGAGCAATGCCGGAATAACAGGCAAAATTTCTCCAATCCTTAAAAATACTAAACAAGATTCAGCACTTGTCCAATTGTTTACATCGTGAAAAGCTCCTTCGCTCATATTCATACCCTCCGAAGTTTGTAATTTAGTGAGAGGGTGTTTAAAAAACAAGCACAATCTAAGCGATGTTACATTGAGTTTGTTTAGCAGCGCAGTATACATAGTAACTAAGCACAGACCGAAGGTCTGCGAACGAAGTTCTCGAAACGGTGGCTGAGCACAGACTGAAGGTCTGCGAACGAAGTTCACGAAGCCAAAGCCAAAGTTCCCCTCCAATTAAGCCCTATAAAACTTAAGGTTGCAAAATAATTTACATCCAAAGAATTAGAACCTGTTTTAATTTTATCGGCGCAACAAACCAAGTTCTGCTGTATATTTGCACCAAATATCTCGATATGCACCGAATTCTCATTATTGATGACGAAGAAAAGATAAGAACCCTTCTTTCTAGGATTATCTCTTTAGAAGGTTTTGACATAATTCAAGCTCCAGACCTTAAAACGGGATGGAGAAAATTAGAACTCAATGAGGTAGATGTACTTCTCTGTGATGTGAAATTGCCAGATGGCAATGGTGTAGAATTCTCTAAATTGGTAAAAGAAAAATTCCCAGCCATTGAGATAATTCTTCTTACGGCTTTTGGGAATATTCCAGATGGGGTACAAGCCATTAAAAATGGAGCTTTCGATTATATTACCAAAGGAGACGATAATAATAAAATTATCCCTTTGCTTTATAAAGCCTCAGAAAAAGTTAAACTCAACAAAAGGGTTATTCAATTAGAAAAACAGCTAAACCAAAAACTATCTTTCGAGAATATTATAGGAAAATCTAAACTCATAAAACAAGCTGTAGAATCCGCAAAAAAAGTAGCAAATACAGACGCTACAGTTTTGTTAACAGGAGAAACGGGTACTGGTAAAGAGGTTTTTGCACAAGCCATACATCAGGCGAGCAAAAGAAGTAAAAACAATTTTATAGCTGTCAACTGTTCGGCTTTCAGTAAAGAATTATTAGAAAACGAATTGTTTGGGCATAAAGCGGGTGCTTTTACTGGAGCTACTAAAGATGCAAAAGGTATTTTTGAAGAAGCCAACAACGGAACGGTTTTTTTAGACGAAATAGGAGAGATGCCTCTGGATTTGCAAGCCAAACTGTTAAGGGTTTTAGAATCTGGAGAATTTTTGAAACTTGGAGACAACAAGCCTATTAAAACGGATGTGAGGATTATTGCTGCCACCAATAGAGATTTGCAAAAAGAAATACTATCTGGTAATTTTAGAGAAGATTTGTATTATAGAATTAATATTTTCAATATTACATTGCCTGCTCTTAGAGAAAGAACGGCAGATATAGAAGAGTTGGCAAACTACTTTTTAACGGTTTTTGCTACCAAAACCAACAAAAAGATAAAAAGAATCTCTGCCGATTATTTAGAAGCTTTAAAACTTCACTCTTGGAAAGGAAACATTCGTGAATTGAGAAATGTGATTGAAAGAAGTATTATTTTAGTAGATGGCGAAGAACTAACGGTGGATAGTCTCCCAAATGAATTTCAACAGTCAACATCCAACCCACAACAATCAGCAAAACCTTTGTCTGCCTTCGAACTGGCAAGTGCCGAAAAAATTCACATTCAAAAAGTAATGAATTATACCAACGGCAACAAAACAGAAACGGCAAAATTACTCAATATTGCCCTTACGACGCTCTACAGAAAGTTAGAAGAGTACAAGATAAAATAAAAACCCTTTCATTTCGATAGTATAAACCCTTTCATTTTGAAAGGGTTTTCTTTTGCTTTAAAATAAATTATTTATTTTATTGATTTGATTTACAGTGTTTTAATGGTGTTTAGTAATTGTTGGAATTAGAATTGACAATGTTTTGGCATATCAAAAATAAAAATAATGAAAAACCTTCAAAAAAAGCTATGGAAACTCGGTAAGCCTTGGCATTTATTAGCTGCTTACTTTGGCATTTTAATCACTGCGAGTTTAATTATTAAAAGTTTTAATTCTATCTCATGACAGCTATCCTCACCCTATCAGGAATTGTAGTGTTTGTAATCTTTTTTCTAACCATCAAATTCTTCGAAAAGCTATGATGTTTTTATTCTTCGTTGCCATTGCCGCATTTGTTTACATGGGCTATGTGCTGGTAAAACCAGAGAAATTTTAAAAAGTTTAAAGGAGAGAACTTAAAAGTAGAAGTCAATTCTTAATACTTTTTACAGCGCTCTTTTAACCAAGAAAAACGCTTTTAACTAAAAAAAATATGAATACAGAAATTTTAGGAATCATCTTGATGTTTGTCGTTACCGTATCTCTTGCGATACCTTTAGGCAGATACATCGGTAAAATATTCAGCAAAGAGAAAACTTTGTTAGATAAATTTTTAAATCCGCTAGACCAACTTTTTTATAAACTTTCAGGTATCAATCCTGAAAAAGAAATGTCTTGGAAACAACATTTAGTAGCATTGTTAACCATCAATTTGGTTTGGTTTTTAATCGCAATGTTTGTACTTACCAATATGAATTGGTTGCCACTCAATCCAGACAATAATCCTTCAATGAGTGGAGATTTAGCCTTTAATACAGCCGTTAGTTTTATTACCAATACCAATCTTCAGCATTATTCTGGCGAAACAGGGATGTCGTATTTTGGTCAACTTACTTTAATGCTTTGGCAGTTTATCTCTGCGGGTTGTGGTATCGCAATTGCAGCAGTGGTTTTTATGGCGATGAAAGAAAGAACAACGGATAAATTAGGGAATTTTTATTTCTATTTTGTGAGAACTTGTACCAGAATTCTATTGCCAATAGCTATAGTGGTAGCTTCTTTATTGGCTTTTAATGGCGTTCCGATGACTTTTGAAGGAAAAGATACCATTACTAACTTACAAGGCGACAAAGTGGAAGTCAGTCGTGGTCCTGTTGCAGCATTTGTTGCCATAAAACACCTTGGAACTAACGGTGGAGGTTTCTTTGGTCCTAATTCTGCGCATCCTTTTGAAAATCCAAATTTTATAACCAATTTTATTGAGATAGTAACTCAAATGCTTATTCCTTTGGCAATGATTTTTGCAATGGGATACATTATTAAAAGACGAAAATTGGCTTGGACAATTTTTGGAGTGATGACACTAGGTTTTTTATTATTAATGGTACCTACAGTAATCTCAGAAGTACACGGTAATCCTGCGATTTCTCACATGGGAATTTCTCAAAATATGGGAAATATGGAAGGAAAAGAAGTTCGTTTTGGCTCCGCTGCTTCTGCGTATTGGAGTATTGCTACCACAGTAATTTCTACAGGAAGTGTTAATTCAATGCACGATAGTTTTATGCCACTAAGCGGAATGAATCAAATGCTTGGAATGATGGTGAATGCTTTCTACGGTGGTGTTGGGGTAGGATTTCTTAATTTTTATATTTTTATTATTCTTGCCGTTTTCATCAGTGGTTTGATGGTAGGAAGAACTCCAGAATTCTTAGGCAAAAAAATAGAAGCCAAAGAAATGAAAATCGCCATGATGATAGCATTGTTGCATCCTCTTTTAATTTTGGCAGGAACCGCAATCGCCAGTTATACCTATGCTCATCATTCTGAAGCGTATGCCTCTTGGCTCAACAATCCAGGTTTTCATGGTTTTAGTGAAATGTTATACGAATTTACCTCATCTAGTGCCAATAACGGAAGTGGCTTTGAAGGCTTAGGAGATAATACTCCGTTTTGGAATATCGCTTGTGGAATAATAATGTTGATGGCAAGGTATCTTCCAATTATCGGTCCGGTTGCTATTGCTGGAAGTCTTGCCGCTAAAAAATACATCCCTGAGAGTGCTGGAACTTTAAAAACAGATACTCCTACTTTCGGATTGATGGTTTTTGCTGTAATGGCAATCGTGGCAGCGCTTTCTTTCTTCCCAGCTTTGGCTTTAGGCCCTATAGCAGAATATTTTACTTTAAAATAAGAATTTTTATCATGAAAAAAAATAATAATCTGTTTCAACCAGAATTAATGAATGAAGCATTGAAACAATCTTTTATCAAATTAAATCCTGCCAAGATGATTCTCAATCCAGTAATGTTTATGGTTTGGGTAGGTACTTTGGTAATGACGGGAGTTTGTGTTTGGATAGCACTGGGCGAGAACAATCAGGGTAGCTTGGTTTACAACCTTATCGTTACGTTTGTTCTCTTTCTTACCTTATTGTTCGCCAATTTTGCTGAGGCTATTGCCGAAGCCAGAGGAAAAGCACAAGCAGATTCTTTAAGAAAAACAAGAGAAGAAACTCCTGCCAAATGGATCAATCCTATGGGAGAATTAAAAATAGATGAAGTAACGCTTATTTCTTCTAGTCAATTAAAAAAAGGAGATATATTTATTTGTGAACCTGGCGATATTATTCCTACTGATGGAGAAATTATTGAAGGTTTGGCTACCATAGACGAAAGTGCTATTACGGGAGAAAGTGCTCCTGTTATTAGAGAAGCGGGTGGCGACAAAAGCAGTGTGACGGGAGGTACAAAAGTACTGTCTGATTTCATAAAAGTAAAAGTGACCACAGAGCCTGGCGAAAGTTTCTTAGATAAGATGATTGCTTTGGTAGAAGGTGCTTCCAGACAAAAAACACCTAACGAGATTGCTCTTACTATTCTTTTAGCTGGTTTTACATTGGTTTTCATTATTGTAACCATCACTTTGAAACCTTTTGGAGATTATGCCAATACTCCTATTACCATTGCGGCATTTATTTCTCTTTTTGTATGTTTAATTCCTACTACTATTGGTGGTTTATTATCTGCCATAGGAATTGCGGGTATGGACAGAGCTTTGCGTGCCAATGTAATTACCAAAAGTGGTAAAGCGGTAGAAACTGCGGGTGATGTAGATGTTTTGCTATTAGATAAAACAGGGACCATTACCATCGGAAACAGAAAGGCTACTCATTTTCACTTGGCAAATGGGGTAGAAGAAAAGCATTTTATTAAATCTGTAGTGCTGAGTTCTATGGCAGATGAAACACCAGAAGGAAAATCCATTATTGAACTCAGTGAAAAAATAGATATAAAAAGTGAAGTTAAAAATGAAATTTCACTTCTCACTTCTCACTTCTCACCAACTTACATCACTTTTACAGCAGAAACAAGATGCTCTGGAATTGATATAGAAAATACCAGAATTAGAAAAGGCGCTTCGGATGCGATTAAAAAAATGGTAGAAAAAGCAGGTAATCATTTCCCAAAAGAAACTTATGAAATGGTAAAAGCCATTTCGAGTAACGGAGGTACACCTTTGGTGGTTTCAGAAAACGAAAAAGTTTTAGGAGTGGTAGAATTACAAGACATCATAAAACCTGGAATTCAGGAGCGTTTTGAACGTTTAAGAAAAATGGGCATTAAAACGGTAATGGTAACTGGCGACAATCCACTTACTGCTAAATATATTGCCGAAAAAGCGGGTGTGGATGATTTTATTGCAGAAGCGAAACCAGAAGATAAAATGAATTACATTAAAAAGGAACAATCCGAAGGCAGACTAGTGGCCATGATGGGAGATGGTACCAATGATGCGCCAGCTTTGGCTCAGGCAGATGTAGGCGTAGCAATGAACAGCGGAACACAAGCCGCAAAAGAAGCAGGCAATATGGTAGATTTGGATAACGACCCTACCAAATTAATAGAAGTAGTAGAAATAGGCAAACAATTGCTAATGACCAGAGGAACGCTTACTACTTTTAGTATTGCCAATGATGTGGCCAAATATTTTGCCATTGTTCCAGCATTGTTCATTACTTCTATTCCAGCTTTACAAGGTTTGAATATTATGAAATTGCATTCGCCAGAAACCGCCATTCTCTCGGCTGTTATTTTCAATGCCATTATCATTCCTATGTTGATTCCTTTAGCATTAAAAGGGGTAGCATACAAGCCAATTGGTGCAAGTGCGCTACTTAGACGAAATCTTTTAATTTACGGATTAGGAGGAGTATTAATTCCATTTATCGGTATTAAAATTATAGATTTAATCGTAGCAGCTTTTATGTAGTGAATAGTGAATAGAGAGAAGTAAAAATGTAAAAAAGTTAAAAGTGAAATTGTAAAACTGTAAAATCGTTAAATCCTGAAAAAGTGATTTTTTTTCAGTCTTTCACTTCTCACATCTCACTTCCATCATCTAACATCTCACATCTCACATCTCACATCTCACATCTCACATCTAACATCTAACATCTCACATCTCACATCTCACATCTAACATCTAACATCTAACATCTAATCCCTAACCCCCAACATTTAAAATTATGAAACAAAATATTTTACCTGCAATAAGACTCACAGCGGTTTGTTTACTCGTTTTTTCAGGTTTTTATACCCTTCTTATTTTTGGGATTGCACAATTTGCTCCCAACAATGGTAAAGGAGAAATAATAACACAAAATAGCCAAAAGTATTATGAAAACATTGGGCAGAAATTCGACCAAGATCAATATTTCTGGTCTAGACCTTCTGCCGTAGATTACAATGCTGCTGGCGCTGCGGGTAGCAACAAAGGTCCTTCAAACCCAGATTACCTTAAAACTGTACAAGAAAGAATAACTTATTTTTTGAAACACAATCCTGAAGTTAAAAAATCTGAAATTCCATCAGATTTGGCTACGGCAAGTGGAAGTGGTTTAGATCCTAATATTTCGGTGCAAGCAGCAAAAGTTCAGGTGAAAAGAATTGCTAAAATCAGAAAAATAGAAATATCTAAAATTGAAAGTTTAATTGCTTCAAATACAGAAAAACCTCTTTTTGGTTTTCTTGGAACTGAAAAAATTAATGTTCTGAAGCTCAATATGGCACTTAACCAACTGAAATAATCAAATCAATTATCAATACAAATATTCAAAATCAATGAAAATCAATAAAAACAAATCTTTATTAGCTTTATTAATCTTAGGAACGTCTCCGCTGTTTTTTGCACAAGAAACAGATAGAAAACCTTTGAAAATCTCTGGTTATGCAGAAGCGTATTATCAATACGACTTCCAAAATCCTGCAAACAACACCAGACCGTCTTTTATATACAGTCATAACCGAAACAACGAGGTGAATCTTAACTTAGGATGGATAAAAGCCAATTACGAAACAGAACAGTTTAGAGCCAATTTGGCTTTGGCTGCAGGTACGTATATGAACGCCAATTATGCCGCAGAACAGGGCGTTCTAAAAAATATTTATGAAGCTAATGTGGGAATTAAAATTTCAAAAAGTAAAAATCTTTGGATAGATGCTGGGATTTTGCCTTCGCACATAGGTTTTGAAAGTGCCATAAGTAAAGATTGTTTTACACTTACCAGAAGTATGCTTGCAGAAAATTCTCCCTATTATGAAGCAGGAGCCAAAGTTTCTTACACCACAGACAATGGAAAATGGTTGGTAAGCGGTTTGATTCTGAACGGTTGGCAAAGAATTCAAAGAGTAGATGGCAATTCTACCATTGCTTTTGGGCATCAAGTGACGTATAAACCCAATGATAAAATAACGTTGAATAGCAGTTCTTTTATAGGAAATGATAAGCCAGATGCACAAAAACAGATGAGGTATTTTCATAATTTGTACGGAATTTTTCAGGTGAATAACAAATGGGCTTTGGTAGCGGGTTTTGATATTGGGGCAGAGCAAAAAGAAAAAGGCAGCGAACAATACAATGTTTGGTATTCTCCGATAGTTGTTGCAAAATACAGTCCTACAGAAAAGTTGAGTTTTGCAGCAAGAGGAGAGTATTATCAAGATAAAAAAGGAGTAATTATTGCTACGGGAACACCTAATGGATTTCAAACTTTTGGATATTCTCTCAATGCAGATTATCAGATTTTACCGAACTTGGTGTGGCGAACAGAAATTAAAAATTTGAGCAGCAAAGACAATATTTTCATCAATAGAGATTTAGAACTTCAAAAAAATAATGTTTCAGTGCTTACTTCAGTTGCCGTAAGTTTTTAGAAGTCAAAAGTTATAAGTTATAAGTCAGAAGTTAGAAGTGAAAAACAGAAAAATTCACTTTTTACTTTTCACTTTTCACTTTTCACTTTTCACAAATTCACAAATTCACAAATTCACAATTTAACGATTTAACGATTTAACGATTTCACAATTTCACAATTTAACTATTTCATAACTTCACAATTCACAATTAAACAACTTTACGATTTCACAACTTCACATTTTTACAACTTCACAATGCAAACCAGCCAAGACTTTTTAGATTTAATAAAAAAATCAAGACGAGGAAAATTCAAAATATACATCGGTATGAGTGCTGGTGTAGGCAAAACGTACAGAATGTTGCAAGAAGCACATTCGCTTTTAGAAAGTGGAATAGACGTAAAAATTGGCTATATAGAAACCCACAACCGAAAAGAAACGCATGCTTTAATGGATGGTTTGCCTCTTATCCCTAGAAGAAAACTTTTTTACAAAGGCAAAGAATTAGAAGAGCTAGATGTACAGGCAGTGATTAACCTTCGTCCAGAAGTGGTCATTATAGACGAATTGGCACATACCAATATTGAAGGCAGCAAAAACCAAAAACGTTGGCAAGATGTTTTAGATGTTTTAGATGCAGGCATTAACGTGATAAGTGCTGTAAACATTCAGCATATCGAAAGTTTAAACGAAGAAGTAAAAGACATTACCAATGTAGAAGTAAAAGAACGCATTCCTGATAGTGTTTTGGCACAAGCTGATGAGGTGGTAAATATAGACCTTACGGCGGAAGAATTGATTAAGAGACTTAAAGACGGTAAAATCTATGATGCTACCAAAATAAATGCAGCCCTCAATAATTTTTTTAAAAACGAAAATATTCTTCAGTTGAGGGAGTTGGCACTTAAGGAGGTAGCTTCGCAGGTGAAGAGGAAGGTAGAAACCGAAGTTTCTCAGTTGAAAAACATTCGAAAAGAACGCTTTTTGGCTTGTATAAGTTCTAATGAGAAAGTAGCCAGAAAAGTCATTAGAAAAACGGCTCGTTTGGCAAATTATTACAACAGTCAATGGAGTTTGTTGTATGTGCAGATTCCTAAAGAAAGTGCTGATAAAATTCCGCTAGATAAACAGAGACATCTCATCAATAATTTTAAGTTGGCAACAGAATTAGGTGCAGAAATCATAAAAATAGAAAGCGACAACGTTACCAAAGCTATTATAGAGCAATGTGAAGAACGGAAAATTACCACCGTTTGCATTGGGAAGCCTCATCTTAACCTTTGGAAAATTATCCTAGCTACAGATACTTTCAATTCTTTGCTCAACAGGTTAACCATAGAAAATATAGATTTGGTAATATTGAGTTGAACGACTTATGGTATATTGAACTAGGAAAGGCCGTGAGAAGTAACGCTGAGCGGAGTCGAAACGTTTTTTGTTCAATTTAAAATCAATACTTCAAATCCTTGAAATATATTTGCATTACAAAACCATCAACCATCAACCATATATAGAAATGAAAATAAAAACGAAACTTAATGCCGGAGTAGGATTGCTCTTTTTAATGATTATGCTTTTGGCAGTATTGGGCGGTTGGTACATCAACAAGCTAAAAAAAGACACCAATAACATTTTGGTTGCCAATTATAACACATTAGAATATTCTCGAAATATGCTTTTGGCATTAGAGAATGCGCCTACAGATACTCAGTCTTTTTTAATTTTCCAGAAGCATCTTACCAAACAGCAAAACAACGTTACTGAGCTTGGAGAAAAAGAAATGACAGACAGTATTTCTGCTCATTTCGAAATGTTGAAAACTAATCCTTCAGATTTTACAATTCAGTCTAAAATTAGAAAAGACATCACCGCTTTGATGGAACTGAATATGAACGCTATTGAACGAAAAAGCGAAATAGCTGATGCCACAGCAAACAATGCGATTGTAGTGATTTCGGCAACGGGAATGTTGTGTTTTCTTATTGCTTTTATTTTACTGGTAAATTTGCCTTCTAACATTGCAGACCCTATTAAGATTTTAACAGAAAGTATAAGGCAAATTGCCAACCAAAACTACAAAGAAAGAATACATTTCGAAAGTCATAGTGAATTTGGAGATTTGGCAAAATCTTTTAACGTTATGGCAGAAAAACTACAAGAATATTCTGAAAGTAAAATTGATAAAATCTTACAAGGAAAAAAAAGGATTGAAACTTTAATTGACAAGATGAACAATCCTGTAATTGGAATTGATGAAGAAAATAAAATCCTTTTTGTGAATGATGAAGCCATTAAAATTATCGGTCTCAAAAAAGATTATTTAATAGGAAAACTAATACAAGATGTAGCGGTAGTAAACGATTTGGTGAGAGAAATGATTAAAGAAATGATTCAGCCAGAATTCAAAAATACCAATGCCGAACCGATGAAAATCTATGCAGATGGCAAAGAATCTTATTTTGAAAAAGAAATTGTAGACATCAATATTGTTCCTACGGGCGAAAGAACTCCACAATTTATTGGTAAGGTTATTATTTTAAAAAATATTACTCCTTTCAAAGAACTTGATATGGCAAAAACCAATTTTATGGGTACAGTTTCTCACGAATTCAAAACGCCTATTGCTTCCATCCAAATGGGATTACAATTGCTAGAAAATACTCAAATTGGTGCTTTAAACGACGAACAAAAACATTTGGTAACTGGCATAAGAGAAGATGCCAATAGATTGCTCAATATTACAGGCGAACTGCTTAATATTACCCAATTGGAAAGTGGAAGTATGCAACTTCATATTAAGCCTTCTTCGGTGAAAAATATTGTAGAAAACGCAGTAGATGCTAATAAATCTTCAGCAGAGCAAAAACAGATTCAAATTAAAGTAATAGATGAGGTAGGAGATTCTATGGTATTGGCAGATAGTAATAAAACAATTTGGGTGCTTAATAATCTTTTGTCTAATGCCATTCGATATTCTTATGAGAATAGTGCAGTGCTTTTAAGGGTAAACCATGAAGATGGAGGAGTTAAATTCGCTGTAGAAGACTTCGGGAAAGGCATAGAAGAGCAATACCACGATAAAATTTTCGAACGGTATTTTAGAATTCCTGGCTCTAAAAAAGAAGGCACAGGTCTTGGACTCAGTATTGGTAAAGAGTTTATTGAAGCACAAGGAGGTGAATTATTGGTAAAAAGCGAATTAGGTAAAGGAAGTGTCTTTTATTTTACACTAAAACAAGCTGAATGAAAATAAATCATCAAACATATATTTACTATTGGCAAAACAAAGAAAAATTTCAATCAAATTTTCGTTAAATTATTTGGAAATAAACACGGATCATTCTGAGCAAATACACAATAACGGAGCACATAAACGGTGACTGAGCACACACCAAAAATCTGCGAACGAAGTTCACGAATCCAAAATACATAGAGTCAGTTCCCCTCTTACAGAGGGGTGGCATTCCGAGCATCGGAATGACGGGGTGTTTTATTGAAGAAAGTAATTTCATACATAAAGAACCCCAATTTAATATGGATACAACGTAAAGAAACCCAATCTAATATGGAGATAAAGATTAATCTAATAGTGCTTTTTTTAGTCCGTAACCTTCATCATCTTCTAACTCCTAATTCATACCTCATACTTCATACTTCATACTTCATACCTCATACCTCACAACTTCACAACTTTACCCCGCACTCATAACTCATAATTCATAACTCACAACTTTACAACTTTACAACTTTACACTTTCACAATTTCCAATGTTCCTCAGAGCCAAAAAAACGCCATCCTTTCAACACATCTCCGTGAACTTTGTGATATAAAAATAAGTCAGATTGCACTAATCTATAATCCATGACCTATCAACTCAATAATTCTTTTCTGCCATTGATTTATTCACCTTTTTCTTTAGATTTTATTCATCATCAGAAATCATTGATGCAGTTTTATTTTCCTAATTTTGCAAACAGTATAAATATAAAAAGTTATGAATTTAAAAGGTAAAAATGCACTCATCACTGGTGGTGGAAGAGGTCTTGGGAAAGCCGTTGCTATCGCTTTGGCAAATGAAGGCGTAAATGTAGGAATTACGGGTAGAAATGAAGAACATCTAAAGTCTACCGTTGCAGAATTGGAGAAATTGGGAATAAAAGCAGTCTATTCTGTTTTTAATGTAGAAGAAATGGCTCAAGTAGAGCAAGGCGTAGCTTCTATCGCTTCTCAACTGGATGGAATAGACATTTTAATCAATAACGCTGGAGTAGGTGATTTTGGCAGCTTCGAAGATATGCCGGTAGAAACTTGGGAAAAAGTAATGAAGGTAAATCTTTTTGGTGTGTATTATGTTGCAAAAGCAACTTTGCCTTATTTGAAGCAAAATAAAGAAGGAGACATCGTAAATGTAGCATCAACTGCGGGATTAAAAGGTGGTCCGAATATGTCAGCGTACTGTGCTTCTAAAGCTGCGGTAATTTCGCTTTCTCAATCATTGATGGCTGAACTTAGAAAATTCAATATTCGTGTAATAACCTTAACACCAAGTACCATTGCTACTGATATGAGTATAGAAGGTAAACTTACTGATGGTAACCCAGAAAAAGTGCTTCAACCAGAAGATTTCGCAGAATGGGTGAGAGATATTTTGAAAATGAACAGAAGAGCTATGATTGCTAGTGCTTCTATTTTCTCCACCAATCCATAAGAATTCCATCTACCATATTTAAAAAATCCATCAAGAGCGATGGATTTTTTGGTTTCAATAGTTTACATTTGGAGTCAACAATTCTTTTGTTTGCAATTTAGAATGATAAAAATATGAGTGAGATTTTAAGACGTCAAATTGAGAAAATTACGCCATTAACTGACCAAGAGTTCGAGTACATTCTGTCTCATTTTACCTTGAAAAAATTTAAAAAGCATCAGGTTTTAATTCAAGAAGGAGATGCAGTACAAAATGATTATTTTGTGATGAATGGTTTGTTAAAAGCTTCTTACCTGAATCAAGAAGGCAAAGAACACATCATGCAATTTGCAATGGAAGATTGGTGGATTACCGATTATCAAGCGTATTTTAATCAAACTGAAGCTACTTTTACCATTGATGCATTAGAATCTACCGAAGTACTTACTTTGTCTCTCTATAACCGAGAGAAACTCTGTGCAGATATGCATAAAATGGAGCATTTTTTCAGAAAAAAGTCGAATAATGGCTATGTAGCGCTCCAACGAAGAATTTTGTCTTTGCTGAATAGCAATGCCAAAGAACGCTATGAACAATTTATTTCTCAATATCCTACACTTTTACAGCGATTGCCCAAAACATTAATCGCTTCGTATTTAGGAGTTTCCAGAGAAACGCTGAGTCGGCTTTCAGTGTAGTGTGATGTAGGTCACTTAAAAGTTGTGATGTATGTCCTGTTGTTTGTGGGAAGTTGGATTTACCTTTGCAGTGTTAAATCATTAAAAAATGAATATGAAAATGAGTAAAAACAAGTTTTTATCAAAGATAATTTTCTTAACGAGTTGTATTCTTTTTTTAGGAATCAACATGGTAAATGCACAAACAATTAAATCTAACAAAATGAGCAAAAAAGTATTATTCGTGGTGACGAGCCACGGCGAATTAGGAAACACTGGTGAAGCTACCGGTTATTATTTAGGTGAAGTTACGCATCCTTGGGCTGTATTGGCAGATGCTGGTTACGAAATAGATTTTGTGAGTCCAAAAGGTGGAAACCCACCGTATTATGGAAATACTCCAGATGATAAGGTTAATGAAAGATTTTTGGCGGATGAATATTACCAAAATAAAATTCAGAACACCATGAAACCTTCAGAAGTAAATCCAGATGAATATGTGGCGATTCTTTATGCAGGAGGTCACGGTACGATGTGGGATTTTGCAGATAATGAAGAACTGGCACTAATCGCTCAAAAAATCTACGAAAAAAATGGAGTAGTAAGTGCGGTTTGTCACGGTCCTGCTGGATTGGTGAACATTAAACTCAGCAATGGAAAATATTTGGTAGATGGCAAAAAAATCAACGCTTTTACCAATGAAGAAGAAGCTGCTGTGAAATTAGAAAATGTAGTTCCTTTTAGCTTAGAATCTAAATTAATAGAACGTGGAGCTAAGTTTGAAAAATCAGGTTTATGGCAAACTCACGTTGCGGTAGACGAAAGAGTGGTAACAGGACAAAATCCTCAATCCGCTCATGCAGTTGGCGAAGCAGTTTTAGAAGAACTTAAAAAACTCTAATACTTAAGAATACAAAAGAGACTGATTCAGTCTCTTTTTTTTATAGATGATTCATAAATGATTCAACAGATGTTTATCTTTTACTTTACCATCATAAGATTTTTGAAAATATTTATGGCAATATGAAAATTCTAATTTTTACACTATTTGGGATTGATAAATGATAGTCCTATTCCCATAATTATCTCTTAAAATGGAGTATGATTTTTGGTTGATATTTAATAATTTTGTTAAAATTACAATAGTGCACAAAATGAAGGGTATCATTGTAAGCGCTCTCAATTTTAGCATTTTAAATCCTGACTAAAAAACAAACATTGCTGCGCAAACTCTCCAGACTTTGAGTTCCAATGTTCCTCAGAACCCAAAAAAACGCCATCATTTCACCACATCTCCGTGAACTTTGTGATAGGAAATAAGCCTGTTTAAATAACAACCCCCATAAAGCTTCAAAGCGAATGAATTTCGCCAACTTAGCTTACTTAAAAAAGCAATTCAAGAAAAAAAATCTTTGC
>NZ_JASMRM010000023.1:0-24811 GCF_041431305.1 Cloacibacterium sp. Arc13 | reverse complement strand
ATTTTAGAATTATATTTGAACTGTAAACGAATTTTAGTATTAATATAAAAAGTGTAAACTTTTTTTAGGACGTGACATCGTAAAGTCGTAAAGTTGATGAGTTGTGAAGGAGTGCGAGAATTTGAAAATGTGGTTATGAGTTATGGGTTATGAGTTATGTAGGAATGAGAGATTGTTTATTAAATTGAAAAACTACGTGAAAGGATTCTGGTGGTAGAAGTGAATTTTTTGAAACGCAAAGATTTTTTTATGATTCTTTTCTTTTTAAGTGAGCTAAGTTGGCGAAATTCATTCGCTATGAAGCTTTATGGAAATTGTTATTTAAACAGTCTTTTTTTTATCACAAAGTTCTCGGAGAGGGAGTGAAATGATTGTGTTTTTGAGGGCTCTGAGGAACATCGGAGATGTTCTGGATTAGGGATAAAGGGTAAGGGGTAAAATCGTAAAGTTGTAAAGTTGATGAGTTGTGAAGGAGTAAGTGGTGAGTTATGAGTGTGAGGTGCGGAATGCGGGGCGCGGGTTGAGGGATGAGGGATGCGGGGTGTAGTTGGTGAAGATTTGATTAAAAAGGAGGTTGATTGAAGGGAAAAAAGATTATTTTTGAATAAACTATCAAAATGAAATTACCTATAAAACATCACGGAGCCGAAATTACCATCTTTTCTGAAATGACGGCACTTGCTAACCGATTTGGAGCGGTGAATCTGTCTCAAGGTTTTCCTGATGATGACATAGATGAGGCTTTGAAGAAGTTTCTTGCAGAAGGAACGAATAAAAATTTTAATCAATACGCTCCTAGTTTTGGATTTCCTGCGTTGATAGAAAACCTCATCACGTTTAATCATGCCAGAAAAAATCCGATAGATTTTACCGCTTCGGAAATTACGATTACGCCAGGAGCGAGTTATGGAATTTACACCGCGCTTTCTGCGATTTTAGAAATTGGCGATGAAGTCATTGTGCTGGAACCTGCTTATGACAGCTACATTCCTTCTATTGAAATGAATGGTGCAAAGCCTATTTTGGTTTCTTTGAATGAAGACTTTTTACCCGATTTTGAGAGAATAAAAGGAGCAATTACTGAAAAAACCAAAGCTATCCTCATCAATTCCCCACATAATCCTACGGGAAAAATTTGGAGAAAAGAAGATTTTGAAAAACTGTATCAAATCATCAAAGACACCGACATCATCGTTATCTCCGATGAAGTGTATGATTTGATTACCTTTGATACCGCTGAATTTTACAGTGTTTTTCATCATGCGGAACTTAGAAACAGGAGTTTTGCCATCTTTTCTTTTGGGAAAATGTTTCATCTCACGGGTTGGAAAGTTGGGTATGTTTTGGCTTGTGAAGAATTGACCAAAGCTTTTAGAAAAGTGCATCAGTACATTAGTTTTAGCGTGAATACTCCTGCTCAATATGCTTTGTCGAAATATTTAGAGGTTTTTAATCCTGAAAAAAATCAACAGTATTTGCAGGAAAAAAGAGATTTCTTTTTGGCTCAATTTAAAGATTTGCCTTTTACTTTTAAGGAAAAATCCGAGGGAAGTTACTTCCAGATTGCCAGTTATGAGAACATTTCTAACTTACCTGACAAGGAATTCTGCATTTGGCTCACGAAAGAACACCAAGTTGCCACGATACCGCTTTGTTCGTTTTACCAAGACCAAAGAAACACGGGAATGATTAGATTCTGCTTCAGTAAAAAGCCAGAAACGATATTAAAAGCTGTAGAGCATTTGAGAAGGTTGGTGTGATGAGGAATGAAGGGGTGAAATCGTAAAGTTGATGAGGTATGAGGGATGAATTATGAGGTATGAGGTATGAGGGATGATGTGGTGATGTGATGAGGGATGAGGTATGAAGGATGAAGGATGAAGGATGAAGGATGAAGGATGAGGGATGAGGGATGAGGGAGAAGACAAAGTGTGCAAAATTATGTTGGTTTGTGAACGGATATAAACCATTTTCAAATTGAAATTAAATAATACCTACAAATAGGTATTGTCAAAATTATTCTTTTATAGTTATTTTTGTTAGCCGTTATAATTATTGAATAACAGTATTTTACATTAAAAAAAACAGTTATAACTTTTTTCATTACAATAATTTGTAAGCAATATTTTTTTAGAATACTTCTGCTCTGGTATTTTTTTTAGCAGTTCACGAAACTTCTTTGTCTAATCAAAAATTTTACACCATTTTTTAAGTAATAATAAACCACATTAAATTAACAATAATGAAAACAATTAAAATTCTATTCCTATTCGTAGGGATGCTCATGAGTAGCGCGGTATGTGCACAAGCGTTTAAAGCCAGTGACTTAGATGGAGAATGGAAACGCAGTGATGGTATGATTGTAAGTATTACGGGTACTGCCAAATTTGTAGAAGGTAGTGATGCCTTGGTTATAGATGTAGGCAATAGCGGTTGGCCACAAAGTGCCAGAATGGTAGCTTTTAAATTTAGAAATTTAAAACACCAAGGTGAAAACAAATGGTTAGGAGTCAATTACATGCATATGCCACAAAGCAACTACAGAAAAGAAGATGGAAAAGTAAACATAGTAATGGCAGATGATAAACGCTCATTTAATGCTAACGGAACGACTTATACAAGACAATAATTTTTTAAAGAGTTAAATATAATAACAATGAAAACAAATCTAAAAAAATCAATTGCCTTGCTTGTTTTATGCTTTACAGCAATGGCGTTTAACAAAGTTCAAGCACAAACCACTTACGAATATTTTGTCCCTGTAGCATGGGAACATCAGTACGGAAAATCAGGTGGACAACCTGTCGTTGGTAATGTAGTTAAAATTGAAGCTGACTGCCCTGCTGCTAACACAGGAGTATTTAATGACTTTCATGAACATTACAAAGCCTATTATAGTAAAAACAGAGGCTTTACTGGGCTAAATGCTCATAATGTTCGTGGTCCCTATATAAGTTATGAAGAAGCTTCAAAAGCAAGAACTAAAATTATTGCCGATTTTAATTATAAATGGAATCCTTTGATAATAAATGATTTTTCAACTTCTTGTAATAAATAAAAAACATGAAAACTTTGAATTTTTTTTTATTAATTGGTTTTATATTAAATTTCTCTTTGAGTTCTGCTCAACAAACTTATGAAGTTAAACCATTTGAGTCTTATTTAGAAATATATAAATCGCAATATAAAATGATTTACTCTAGCATAGAATCAAGAACAGATTTAACATTATCTGAAAAACTACAGCTATTAACAACAGAATTAAATAAGATAAAATCAAAATTTAAAATTGAACGAAAAGCAGAATATGAGAGTAAATCTGTTGAACTTTCTGTAACAAATTCTTGTACAAAAGGATCTAGTGGAGGAAAAAAAGATTGTGGATATAAATATGTGAATGCCCCACTACCTTCTTTTTATACAAAACCTGAATGGGTAAGAATTGAAGACACGGATAAGGGACGCGATATAAAGGCAGATGGCAGTTCAGCAGGTTTAAGAATGACTATTGCTGGTAAAGGTCGGAACGAAGGGACATTATTTGCGGTTTTTAGATACAGGCCTGAATACATTGCAGTATCAGTTGAAAGTGATGCTGAAAATTTATTTAACTTAATAATAAAATAAATTATGAAAACATTAAACACAATTTTTATTGTACTTACACTAATATTTGTAAGCAATAGTTACGCTCAAACGCAACCTGATAAGAAAACTACTAAAGAATATTTAGAAAAAGTTTTTGTAAGTACTTATAATTTCGAGTTAAAAAGGAGTGGAGTAGACTATAAAATCACAGGTTATTTTAACGGATTTGAATTTTACAATACTTCAGACTTTAAATATAGTATGACTTCATTAACAGACGGCTATTGTTCTTTGGGTTATGAATTTTACAAAATCAATTGGGCAAAAATGGAAAGCATTGCTGATTGGGATGGTGTTGCGATCGACTCTCCTGTAAGTGTACTATTCATTAAATTTCCTAACAACAGTATTTTAAGAGATGGTCGCATTGACAGCAATTGTAATAAAGAAGGATTTAGCCGTTATGGCACTACACAATCTGTAAGTTATGTTTTGTTTCCTTATTTAAATCAAGAAGGCGTTCGGGAAAGGCTAGTAAAAGCATTAAACCATTTAAGCAAATTAGAAAAAGAAGAACAAGCTAAAAATGACCCTTTTGGGAATTAAATTAATCAATTATGGAAAATATTGAAAAAGAACTGCCCGATTTTACAGAAGTTGAAAATAGCACAAGAAATTCTTTTGTAGAAGGAAATGGTACATTTGAAGAGGCAAGAAACTACATTGAAATTATTGCTGGTAACCCTTGCGGAACTTTTGGAGTTCCATATTTGAACCTCAGAAACAAAAGTAACGACAAAAAAATTGGTGTAACAATAGAAGTAAGATGGATGTATAATAATAGACCCAGAACCGAAAGCCGCATCTACAATACTTTTCCAGGTCAAGTTGTAGGTTTAGGTTGTCCCATTCCCGGGCCAACATCTCAAAGATTTGATTACATACTAATTGCCGCTTGGTTTATTTGATTTTTTGAAAAAATGATAAAATCAAAATACATAGTAATACTATTGGCTACATTCCTAGCCAATAGTCTTTCCGCCCAAACCACCACCATCACCCAGCTTCTGCAAAAAGCCTTGCAACAAGAGAACAAAGCTCGAAAAATGATACAAGTAGAGATTGATAGTTTAGGTAACGAAATAGGCCTAATGAAACAGGACCTCGACAGCTTAGAGGTTACCGAACTGGCGGTAAAAAAGGATACTCTTCTTTATATCACCAAACACCATTTTGCTTATGAAAAAGGATATTATCTAGAGCAACAAAAAGTCGCTTTACAAGACATTAGAGCCGTAACCAAAGATATAGGAATCTTTTTTGAAACGGCACCTGATACAGTGCAGGTGGTCCGTCAAGAATATTTTGAAGATGGCGGCTACATCAAATCTTCCCGAAAAGTTGATTTGTTTAGAACGCATTTTGTATCGCTAAAGGATAACGAATACCTAGCCGATGAATTAATAAATGCCTTTAAAAAAGCTGGCTACAAAATTGAAAAGGGACCTTGGTATGACTAAAAATAAAAAAGATAAAAATATGAAAACAAAATTTAAACAATTCAATAGAATATTCATTATAGCAATTTCATTGACATTGATTTCCTGCAATGCAATGAGAGAGTTTTCTTCTGGTTTTAACGAGGCTAGTGGAAACTGTCCTCGAAAGACAGCAGAAGTATGGAGTTACGCTAATGATAAATGGCAAAAAGGATTTTTTTCTAAATCTTCTCTATCTGAGGGAGTTGTAAAGAATGTAGAAAACTGGGTTCGAGAACGAAATTCATGGTACGCCAAAAACAGAGGTGTAGGTAGATTTTCTGAAATAGACCCCTACACCAATAGAGAATATCAATTCAGAGTTTATTGTGAATAAATTTTATATTATTAAGGAAAAATAATTTATATTTAGCAAGTCTCATTAGAATGATTTGACCATAAGTTATTATAAATTTATCCAATCACAAACTTATTGGATATGTAAACAAAAAAAACTTCGTATAATAAAAACGAGTTTGCAAGTTCATAAATAAATACAACAACAATGCGAATGAAAACAATTTTAAAACGGAATTCAAAATTATTGATTACCATATTTATGATTTTGCAAGCAATTCCTGCATTTGGTCAAGCAAGTGTAGATTTCAAATTAGTACAATTATTAAGTTGGAAATATGACGGAATCCAACATGAAATGCTTATTTTCCAGGACGATTTAATAGCTTCCAATGCTACTACTTATAGAGAACCGGGCTTACTTATGCCCGTTACCGTAAGGATGAAATCTACAGATAATAAAGCTAATGTAAATATCATCGAGTTTGACACAAATGCCATGTTTAAATATACCTTCAACATTAATGGAGAATCTACAGGTTTTACAATCGAAATTTATCCAAAAAATGGAACTCGTGTCATCAAAGGCAAAGATATTCTTGGATTATTCACGTATAAATTGACCTTTGATGAGAAGTCAAATTTCACAAACGGACATGTGGAGAGAACAAAACTGGAAACAAGTTCAGTATATGCTGGTGCAGCTACTGAAAACATAGCAACAATAAGTACTTTTCCTATAAATTCAGATGAAGAATTTAACAAGTCTATTAATGAAATGTATCCCAATGGAAAAAACCATTTGGCAAATGAATTACTATTAAGACAAAAACCAATTGAAACCTATCTAGAAAAAAAAGCAGATGATTTTCTAAAACATATTAAAGAAATTGTAGCGGCGAAATGGTCTAAAGTAAAGGGCAATTTGATAGATCAACAAAAAGATGATGAAAATAGTATTATGTCTCGATACTACTCAACACAACAGTCAAAAAATCTTGGTACGACAACTATAATGCTTGAGTATTTATTTGATAAAGAAATTAGTTACCCTTCGCAATACGTAATTATTAAAGAAGCAGCTACAATAAACGAACGTATTATTGACTTGTTAGCTAAAAAAGTAAAAGAAAATTTCAAAGAGTATAGTGAAATAACTGACTCTACTGAAAATTCAGACAATATAAGAGATATTAATTTTAAAACTCCTAACCTTTTTTCTAAAAATATTAACATGTACATTTCAAAAGACGGAAGATTTTTTATTGCTATAAGTCCTGAAAAATTTGAATAAGTTATTTTGAATATTATGGTTTTTATTTCTTTTGCAACATTATTATAGTAATAAGTGTCAAAATATCCTATTTAATAAACCGAATAAGTTTTCATAAATGTAATTCAAAATAAATAACATGATAAAAAAAGCAATAATAGTATTTATTTTATTGTTAGGAAATTTTTCTTTGGCACAAAATAGAAGTGCGATAGATAGTTTGTTCCAAGTAAAAGACTATTTGCTGAACGTGAAGCACTGTATCAATGAAGAGCAAACAGGGGAAGAAAAAATAGCGCAATTGAAACAGTTTATAAAGCTTGCTTCCTCACAGGAAGCAATTTTTGAACGCAATGCAACTGCTATTATAAAAAACAAAAAAGAACTAACGCAATTAAAAACAACGCTTCATTTTATATTGCAATCCATCATTTTATATCATGAAGACATCAACCAAAATGGTAAAAGCCCAACGGAAAGTTTTTATCTCAATAAAAACATCCCTCCACTAGTAGATAAAATATACTATTATTGTAAAATTGAGAAACTAGAAGAGCAGAAAAGAACACCTAAAAAACAGTAGTAGAACAGAATATTTTTATCCTTACAAAAAAATAGGAGTAAAATCAGTAAATTAGTGTAATTTAATTCATTTGGCATGTCTCAACGCTTTCAAGATCAAAATTTTCGACTTACTCATTTCCAAGAGGAAGTAGCAGTGGTTTGTCCCAAATGCAACAAAAAAGCAAGGGCAACTGTAGACTATGAAGAGAAAAAAGCTAAACTTACTTGCTCGTATTGTGGCTTCCATGAAATAAAAGACAGTTTACTAACCTATTTGGGTTATACTGCTCATTATAAAGCAGAGGCCAGTGCTTATTTTGATGTGACACTATGGTATTACGCTCCATTTAAAAATGATATTTTCTTTGCCTACAACGAAGCCCATTTGTTGTATTTAGAACAATACATCGGTGCCAAATTGCGCGAGCACAAAGACCGCACGCATTTTACGCTTTTAGAAAAACTACCCAAGTTTTACCACGAAGCCAAAAACAGAGCGGCTTTATTAAAACTGATTGAGAAATTGAAAAAGAAGTAAGTATGCGATTAATAGTTATCTTATTGCTGAGTTTTGTAACTACACATATTCAAGCTCAAAAGCTACAACAATTCACTTTTCTGGGTAAGTTATCCGATGTAAATGAAAACTTTAGAGGTACAAAAACCTTAGAATATACGGTGTATAACCTAAACGATATTCTTTGGAGAGAAACACATAAAAACGTTGCTATTACCAAAGGAAATTATGAAGTTAAGTTAGGAAGCATAACGCCCTTTCCAGAAAATTTGTTTAAAACAGATGTTATAGAACGAACCGTAGTAATTAAAGTTGAAGGTATTACTCAAGGCTTTTTTCGTTTGCCCGATTTTACCCAAAACAACAGTGTTTTCAATGGCAAAACCCTTACCGTAGATTTTGGAAAACATGGAAAAGCAATTGATTTTGATAAGATTGAAGTTTCGGACGATTATAGAAAATATGCCACTCTATGTGTCTGTAGTGAAAATAAATCACCTTTAAATGAAAATGATAAATCTGGTTTATCTTATAAGTACGAAAAAGAACTGGCAAACCTATCCAATGCAGACCTTGATAAAGATGGTGAAGAACTTTTTATTGTTAAAACAACAGCATTTATTAACAAAAGTTCAAATTGGATTTTATGCGACCCAGGTTTATCTAACAAAAAGCAAATAAGTCTTTTAAAATTAGCTGTAGCAACAATAGATTGGGAATATTTAACTAATGCAGTTACTATTTATAACTATCCTTTAAACATAATCGGAACTAAAGATTCAATGACAATTTTGGATTTTGTACTAGAAGATTTTTTATATTATCAAAAGAATAATCCAAGCTCTACAACATTAAGTGAGTTAAAAAAAATCTATAAATTATTAAAATCTAAAGGTGCTCGCCATTACAAATACCCATCCACCACAACTATTGAATAAAAACATGAAAATACTGAAATGCACTTTAATCGCATTAATGGTAGTTGTTTATACCAATCTTTTGGCTACTACCAATCCTCCATCACCCAATATGGTTTTTGTAAAAGGAGGTTCATTTATCATGGGCAATGGAGCCGAAGATAAAAAATGGGCACATGCCGAAACGGTTGCTGATTTTAGCATGAGCCGTTACGAAGTAACCGTAGGTGAATACAAAACTTTTTGCACCGCCACCAACAGAGCCATGCCCGAAGCACCCTATTGGGGTTGGAACGACCAACACCCCATAGTAAATGTATCTTACAATGATGCGATTGCCTATTGCCAATGGTTGAGTAAAACTTTGGGCGTTACTTACCGCTTGCCCACCGAAGCCGAATGGGAATTTGCAGCCAACGGAGGTACACAATCCAAAGGCTACACCTATGCCGGTAGCAACGACATCAACCAAGTGGCGTGGTATTACAAAAATGCCAACTACCAAATGCAAGCCGTAGGACAAAAGAAACCCAACGAACTCGGGCTTTTTGACATGACGGGCAATGCCTGGGAATGGTGCAGCGATTGGTATGTGGGCACTACTGTAGCAGGTAAAATAACAGAAGGAAGCCACCGTGTACTTAAAGGAGGTAGCAGTATGAGTTTTGAAACCAACAGCACCAACATACAACGCAATTACAGAGCGACTAATCGTGCGATTTATAGTGCTGGTTTTCGCTTGGTAACCACTGCCAAAACAACTGCTAATCCAACACTGACTTACAAAGCTAACCTTAAAGCTGAATATTCTGAATTTAAGTGTAATACGAAAAGAACGGGATATGCTATTTTATGTAGAGCTTTAGAAAGCAATAGATTAGTAGAAGACGAAGAATCCCTATACACTTATGAGTATGAACAAGAATTAGCCCGATTAGCCCAAGCCGATTATGAAGCCGACAGTGATATTTTCTTTATAGAAAAAATTCATTTGTATGTTACTCGTTGTTCTTGCTGCTTGGTTTGTGATACCATTCGAACAGCCAAAAAAGAAATCTCACTGCTAAAAGTTGCAGTCGCTACAGGAAACCTAGATTTTTTTGAGCGAGCCGTTACGGTGTATCGTTATCCGTTAGATTTGGTAGATGAAATCGACGGGATGAACGCCATGGATTATGTGTATGAGGATATAGAATATTGGTTAGAATTTGGTATAGGAAGTACACCAGTAAAGGAAAACTTAAAATTGTTTTACATTGTAAAAGCTTTTGGAGCTAAATTTTATAAACACAAACATCTTAATAATTAAAAACAATTTTTATGTCAAAAATAAAATTAAATATAAAAATATGAAAAAATTTAAAATAAGTTTATTAATGCTAGCATTTCCAATGTTTCATATCATTACTTCATCTTTTAAATTACACGATATAAATCTAGAAGATAACTTATATAATGTAGATAAAATTCCAGAAATGATTTATGTTGAAGGAGGAGTTTTTAAAATGGGTATAGAGAGTAAGAGTAGTGATAATTTTCCTGTTCGTAACATAAAATTGAATAGCTTTTCCATAAGTAAATACGAAATTACAGTTAAACAATTTAGAGTTTTTTGTCAAGAGACTAATCGTGATTTCCCAAAAGCAAGAGCCTGGGATCATATATGGGAAGATGAAAAACCAATGGTGTACATTACGTATGATGATGCCTTAAGTTACTGCAAGTGGTTAGAAAAAAAAATAGGAGGTATTTGTAGATTGCCTACAGAGGCTGAGTGGGAGTATGCAGCAAAAGGGGGGAATAAAAGTAAAAATTATAAATACAGTGGTAGTGATGATATTAATAAAGTTGCTTGGATTTCGGGTAATATGCCAGGTTTATATAATGAGTTACAACCAGTAGGAAAAAAAGAGCCTAATGAACTTGGTATCTATGATATGAGCGGTAATGTATTTGAATGGTGCAGTGATTGGTATTATTGTAATTATTTAGATAGTCAAATTGATAATCCAAAAGGACCTTCTTCTGGTTTTTGGCGTGTTATTAGAGGAGGGTCTATTGAACAAAAGGCTAAAGATTGTTTGATAACAGATCGTCAAATTGCTAATCCCAAAAACATAGATTCAGTATTAGGTTTTCGAGTTGTCCAATTAAAATAATTTGTCACATAGAATTAAAAGACAAGTATCATAGTAATCTTAATTATCATTAAAGAGTAGCCAGCAAATTTCACAAATACAAATAGTTGAATTAAAAATTAAAAACTACCCTAGATTTACAACGAGGCCAAAAACAGAGAAGCTTTATTAAAATTGATTGAAAAATTAAAAAGAAATAATCACAAAATAGCATTATAAATAAACTAATTCCCGATGTCGCGGATTTGTAATCCGTGACTATACTAAAAAATAATAGATGATTAATCATTAAAAAAACAGCCACTTTTTTGTTGCTGTTTTTTTTATTATTTTTACTCAAAACTAATAATGTCAACCAAATACAAAGCCACTGAAATTTCACAGGCATATTTCATTACTATTACCACAGTAGGTTGGGTAGATGTATTCACAAGATTGCCACAAAAACATTTAATCATAGATGCACTCAAGTATTGTCAAAAAAATAAAGGACTTGTTGTATTTGCATATTGCCTTATGCACAGTCATTTGCATTTATTTTGCAGAGCAGATGGAGATTTAACATTATCAGAAATTATGCGAGATTTCAAAAAATATACTTCTAAAAAAATAATTCAAACCATACAAGACGAACCAGAAAGCAGAAGAGAATGGCTGTTAGAGTATTTTAGCAAAGCTTGCGAACATTTATCACGACCACAGCAATACAAAGTTTGGCAAGATGGCTATCACGCAGAAGAAATTTTTTCAAACCATTGGATAAAGGAAAAAATAAAGTACATACATGAAAATCCTGTAAAAGAAAAGATTGTAACGGAAGCAGAAAATTATTATTTTAGCTCTGCAAGAAATTATGCTGATTTAGATAGTGCTTTAGATGTAGAAGTCGTTTTCATGGGTTGGGATAACCACAAAATATAGTAAGAGTCACTGATTATAAAACATCGAGAAAAACAATATAGTCACGGCTTACAAGACAATAGTAGTCACGGATTACAAATCCGCGACATCGAGGTAACCACAAAATATAGTAAGAGTCACGGATTACAAATCCGCATTGAAAAAAAATAATTATAAAATAGTAATAGTCACGGATTACAAATACGCGACATCGAGTTAGTTGATGGTTTCCACATTGCAAAATATTTGAGTGAATTTCAAAGGCAACTTGATAAAGAATAAGCACTACCGCATAACAACCTTAACTGTTGCACCACTCCTTTTTTTTTAGAAAATAGTTTTTAAAAAAGATAAAACATGAAGCCAATGTCGCATTCTATAACAAAAACAAAATCCTCAAATTGAAATCAATTTGAGGATTTTTTAAACAACGTAATAAAGCTATTTATTTGAAAACACTAACATTTCCTTGCTTGTCTGTGAGTCTTCCTGAATTTCCATCATCAGACAGTTCCCAAGCATAAAAACCGTCTGTAAAAATAGGTTCGCCTTTTGGATTTGTTCCTTTTGCCAGCAATTTGTGTTCTTCTTCATCATTTTTCTTAAGGGTCATCGCAAGGTCGATTCCTTCGGCAAAATAGGTTACCACTATGGTTTCTCCTTTATCATTGGTCAATGTTTTTGCCTCTTGTTTTAAAGAAACTTCTTTAGAATTTTTATCACTTATCACCGGCGAATTTTCTGTGGTCGATGATTCTTTGTTACAAGAAATCAAGAAAGCGAACATTGCTAAGATTATCCAATTATTTTTCATATTGATTCAGTACTATTTTTTTGAAAGAAATGAGTCCACTATAAGAGCCGTCATTATTTTAAAAAATAATCACAAAAATGCTCTTCTGTTTTACAGGTGCAAATTTGCTAATAAATGTCATGTTTATTTTATGACTCAAGTCATAAATCCCAACTGTTAAACAACGTTAAATTTGTTATCAAATTAATATTAAAAATAAAAATATATGAAAAATTTGAAATTTCTAATTCTTCCTATGATGGCTTTCGCGATGGTTTCCTGTGGTAATGACAAGCCTGCAGACGCTTCTGCATCTACCTCATCTACAGAATCATCTGCTACTGCTACGGAAACTAGTGCATCATCTGAATCAGGACAATACGATCCGAAAAGAGGTTTAGGTAAATATGACGAAAGCAACGTAGATGTGAGCAAATTTGACGCTGCTATGGCTGCTGAAGGTAAGAAAGTAGCAGAAGTAAAATGTACTTCTTGTCATAAACCTACAGAAGAAAAATTAGTAGGTCCAGGATGGAAAGGAGTGACTACAAGACAAACTCCACATTGGATTATGAACTTCATCAGCAATCCAGATCCTATGATTAGTGTAGACCCAGAATTACAAAAACAACTAGAGATTTGTTTAGTGAGAATGCCAAACCAAGGGCTTAATGAAACTGAAGCAAGACAAATTCTAGAGTACATGAGAGAAATCGACGGTGCAAAATAATTTAGATAGACTATAAAAATAAATATATGAAAATTATTCAGTTATTTGGTATTTCGGCCTTTGCTTCATTAGCATTTTTAGGCAGTTGTAAACCCAAAGGTACAGAAACCGCTGTAAGTGGTGACGCCGCAGAAAAAGTATATGTAGCTCCTGGAAAATATGATGAGGTATACAATTTCGTGAGTGGTGGTTTTAACGGACAAATGAACGTTTATGGTTTACCGAGTGGAAGATTATTGAAAGTAGTTCCTATTTTCTCTGTAAATCCAGAAAATGGGTATGGTTACAGTGAAGAAACTAAACCTATGTTAGAAACTTCTCACGGTTTTATTCCTTGGGATGACCAACACCACTTAGAATTATCTCAAACAAATGGTGAACAAGACGGAAGATGGATTTTTGCGAATGCGAATAACACGCCACGTGTGGCAAGAGTAAACCTTAAAACCTTCAGAACAGAGGAAATTATAGAATTGCCGAACTCTGCTGGTAACCACTCTTCTCCATTTATTACCGAAAATACAGAATATGTAGTGGCAGGTACTCGTTTTGCTGTTCCTACAGATGACATGAATGGTGACGTTCCTATTAATTCTTTCAAAGAAAACTTCAAAGGAGTAATTTCTTTTATCGGAGTTAATAAAGAAACTGGTGATATGAATTTATCTTTCCAGATAGAAGCTCCGGGTGTAAACTTTGACCTTTCTCACGCTGGTAAAGGAAAATCTCACGGTTGGTTCTTCTTCTCTTGCTATAATTCAGAACAAGCAAATACTTTATTAGAGGTTAATGCTTCTCAAAATGATAAAGACTTTATCATGGCGGTAAACTGGAAAAAAGCTGAAGAATATCTAAAAGCGGGTAAAGGTAGAAAAGTAAAAACGCAGTATGCTCACAATAAATTTGATGAAAAAACTCAAACTGCTACCTCTAAAATGGAGCAAGAAGTGACTGTACTTTCTGCTAAAGAATTAAAAGATATTTGCTATTTCATGCCAACTCCTAAATCACCTCACGGTTGTGACGTAGACCCAACTGGTGAATACATTGTAGGTTCTGGTAAATTAGCTGCTCTTATCCCAGTACACAGCTTTAGCAAAATGCTTAAAGCCATTGAAAACAAAGAATTTGCAGGTGAATATGATGGAATCCCAATCTTAAAATATGAATCTACTCTATACGGTGAAGTTCAAAAACCAGGTTTAGGGCCATTACACACAGAATTTGACGGAAAAGGAAATGCTTATACTTCATTCTTCGTTTCTTCTGAAGTGGTGAAATGGGATATTAAAACATTAAAAGTTTTAGACAGACAACCAACTTTCTACTCAGTAGGTCACTTAATGGTAGTAGGTGGTGATACTAAAAAACCTTACGGTAAATATCTCGTTGCTTATAATAAAATTACAAAAGACAGATTCTTACCAACAGGTCCAGAATTAACCCAATCTGCACAGTTGTATGACATTAGTGGAGATAAGATGAAACTCTTATTAGACTTCCCTACTTTTGGTGAGCCACACTATGCACAAGCTGTTCCCGCTTCTCTTATCAAAGACCAACAGGTGAAGTTCTACAATATTGCAGACAACAAACACCCTTATGCCACCAAAGGTGAAGCAGAATCTAAAGTGGTAAGACAAGGCAATAAAGTACATGTTTACATGACTTCTATCCGTTCGCACTTTGCTCCAGATAATATCGAAGGTATCAAAGTAGGTGACGAAGTGTACTTCCACGTGACCAACTTAGAACAAGACTGGGATGTACCGCATGGTTTCGCTATCAAAGGCAATCAAAATGCTGAATTATTGATTATGCCAGGTGAAACTTCTACCCTAAAATGGGTTCCTAAAAAAGCAGGAATGTACCCAATGTATTGTACAGACTTCTGTTCTGCATTGCACCAAGAAATGCAAGGATACGTAAGAGTTTCTCCAGCAGGAAGCAATGTTCCTCTTACTTACAGCCTCAATAATAAAGCGGATAACGCTAAAAGCCCTGTGAAAACAGCAGTAACAAAATAAATTTCTAAAAGGGCAGTTTCTACTGCCCTTTTTTACTTCTGTAACAAAAGTTACACTCTATAAGAACTTCTTATTACAATCTAAAAACAATGAAAAATAATTCATTATCCAAACTCTCTAAAATTTTGCTTATTACAAGCGGAATTGGATTAATCATCAGCATCTTCGTTCCTTTATGGGCCATTTATCTAGAAGCTCCTCAATATCCAGAAGGATTAGGTATGTTTCTCCATGCCAACAAAATCACAGGAGACTACGAAATTATCAATGGACTGAACCATTACATCGGGATGAAAGAAATTCATCAGGAAGATTTTTGGGAATTTAAAATTTTACCTTATGCATTAGGATTCTTTGCAGCGTTGGCGTTTCTCACCGTATTTCTCAATAATAAGAAATGGCTATATTTCTTTGCCGCTTTATTTCTTATCTTTGGAGTAGCTTTCATGGTAGATTTCTATCTTTGGGAGTACGATTATGGGCATAACCTCAATCCAAATGCAGCGATTGTAGTTCCGGGCATGAGTTACCAACCACCACTTTTCGGCTTTAAACAACTTCTGAACTTCGGTGCGTATTCTTATCCTGATATTGGTGGCTGGATTATGTTTGGTGTAGGAATTATCCTTGTTGTTTTATCTTATTTAGAAATAAAATCTTCTAATAAATAATGTAAAAATGAAAAATTTATTTAACATTCTAGGAATCATTTCTTTAGGTATATTTTTTTCTTGTTCACCGAAAGGTCCAGAAAAAATAAACTTCGGGAAAGACCAGTGTGAACTTTGCAAAATGGGAATAGAAGACCCTAAATTTGCTACAGAACTTATTACAGAAAAAGGCAGAATCTATAAATTCGATGATCTTAACTGTATGCAAAGTTATGCCACCGAAAATGCAGAGCAAGTAGGTCAAGCCAAATTGTATGTGCCAGATTTTCTCACCAATGAATTGTTCCCACTAGAAAAAGCAACCCTAATCACAGGTGGTGCCATAAAAAGCCCTATGAATGGTAATGTAGCTGCTTTTATCGACAAAACCAAAGCCCAAGAAGAAGCTCAAAAATTAGGAGCGAGCTTCCTAGAACAATAAATTTCACTTTAACTTATAGCTTTTAGGCTTTGTGAGAAACATTATTTTCTATTGTAATTCATTATAAAAATGATTAATTTTTATGTTTTTGAAACGCAAAGTTTTTTATTAAAAATATAAAAACATTAAGCAAGCAAAGTTGGTATTCGCTAGCGAATTCATAAAGCGAACGCTTTAAACGAATGTATTCGTAAACTTTGCTCACTATAATAATAGTATTGATATTATATTGCTTTGCGTTTAAAAAATCAATGGTCAATTTTTATGTTTTTGAAACGCAAAGTTTTTTATTAAAAAATATAAAAACATTAAGCAAGCAAAGTTGGTATTCGCTAGCGAATTGATAAAGCGAACGCTTTAAACGAATTTATTCGTAAACTTTGCTCACTATAATAATATTGATATTATATTGCTTTGCGTTTAAAAAAAATCAATACCAATAGTTCATTTTAGTATTTTTAGCAAAGCCTATTTTTTTGAAACATCTTGAAAAATTTAACCAAAATATTATCTTTTTTCTTCCTCCTGAATTTTGTTTATCATTCAGCAAAAACGCTTGTGGTAGGTAAAAATCAGGCTTATAAAACCATTAACTCTGCCCTTGCTCAAGCTCAAAATGGCGATACAATTTTGGTGCAAAAAGGACATTACAGAGAAGGAAACATCAACATCCAAAAATCAATAGCCCTGATTGGAATCGGCAGACCTGTTTTGGATGGTCAAATGAAGTACGAAATTGTTTCACTAAGAGCCAATAAAATTCTTTTGCAAGGTTTTAAAATCATCAATTCTGGGGAAGACGAAGTGAAAAACATAGGAGCTGTTCGTTTATATGACAGTCAGTTTTCAACCATTAAAAATAATATTTTCGAGAACAATTACTTCGGGATTACCATTCAGAGAGGGTATCAATGTTTGATTCAAAACAATAAAATCACCACCAATAGAGGGAAATCACAAGAATTAATCGGTGATGGCGTTCACGTTTGGTCCAGTGCAGAAATCTGGATCAAAAACAATTACATTTCTGGTCACAAAGACGGCATTTACTTAGAAAAAGCCAACAACACCTTTGTTTTTAGAAATATTTCCGAGAAAAATAAACGTTATGGGTTGCACTTCATGTTCGCGCATAACAATGTTTACACCGGAAATATTTTTAAGAATAATGACGCTGGAGTTGCTGTAATGTACAGCCGAAATGTAGGCATGTACAAAAATAAATTCCTCGATAACTGGGGAGATGGCGTTTATGGACTTTTGCTTAAAGACCTTACGTTCAGTAAAATCAAGCACAATATTTTCAACAACAACACGGCTGCCATTTTTATGGATGGCACTTCTAAAGTTGACCTTTACAACAATCAGTTTTCTAATAACGGTTGGGGTATAAAACTCAATGCCAATTGCATGGAAAACCGTTTGATGAAAAACAATTTCGAGAACAATACTTTCGATGTGAGCACAAGTGGAAGTCTTGTGATGAATATTTTTAAAAATAATCACTGGGACAAATACGAAGGTTATGATCTGGACAAAGACCAGATTGGCGATGTTCCTTTTCATCCCTTGAGTTTATACTCCGTGCTTTCAGAACAAAATCCTATGATTATGTTGTTGTACAGAGCATTTTTTGTGGAGATTCTAGACCGTTCCGAACGCTTAATCCCAAGTCTTACTCCTGAGAATTTTGTGGATGAGAAGCCGGAGATGAAAGCGAATGAGGTGATGAGGTGATGAAGTTATGGAGTGATGAATTTGTAAAGTTGTAAAGTTGTAAAGTTGTAAAGTCGTAAAGTTGTGAAGTCGTGAAGTCGTGAAGTCGTGAAGTTGTGATGGAGTGATGAAGTTGTAAAGTTGTAAAGTTGTAAAGTTGTGAAGTTGTGAAGTTGTGAAGTTGTGAAGTTGTGATGGAGTGAAGGATGAAGGATGAAGGATGAAGGATGAATGGTGAATTGATGCACCGTTTTGTGATTTTAAAAATTATTTTTATAAAAAGTTATGATTGAAATAAAAAATTTAACCAAAAAATTCAATAAGTTCACTGCGCTTAATCAGGTGAATATTCGCTTTAATGATGGGCATTCTGTAGCACTCATTGGTCCCAATGGTTGCGGAAAAACTACCCTTATTAAATGTATTCTCGGATTAAATGTAGTAGAAGATGGTGATATTTTGGTCAATAATGAAAGTGTAAAAGAACATTATCTCTACCGAAAAAATATTGGTTACATGCCTCAAATTGGTCGATATCCTGAGAATATGACCATCGCGCAAACCATTCAGATGATTAAAGATACCCGAAAAGTCTCTGAAAGCGAATTAGATACTGAACTTTTAGAAGCTTTCGAACTGGAAAGTATTTTCGACAAAAAAATGCGCACGCTTTCTGGGGGAACTACCCAAAAAGTAAGTGCTGTTTTGGCTTTTTTATTCAATCCTGGGATTATAATTTTGGATGAGCCTACGGCAGGTTTAGACCCTCTCGCTTCTGAAATTTTAAAAAATAAAATCATCAAAGAAAAAAACAAAGGAAAACTCATTATTATCACCTCTCACCTCTTGAGCGAATTGGATGATATTGTGAGTGAAATTGTTTTCATGAATGAAGGAAAAGTCATTGTTCACCAATCTGTAGAAGAATTAATGACCGAAAGAAAAACCGAGAAAATCTCAGAAAGTATCATCAGTATTTTAAAGGAAATGAAGCCATGAACAATATCGCAAAATTCATCTTTTTCGACATTTTAAAGAATAAAATCGTCTTGTTGTATACCCTACTCCTCTTTGTTATTTCATGGTCTGTACTGGGGTTAGACAGCAATTATACCAAAGCTACGTTGAGTTTGCTCAATATTGTTTTATTGGTGGTTCCACTCGTAAGCATTATTTTTTCTACGATTTATGTGTATAACAGCAGTCAATTTATAGAATTATTGCTCAGTCAACCCATTGCAAGAGGTAAAATATGGTTGAATATTTTTATCGGACTTTCCTCTGCATTGATTCTGGCGTATTTACTTGGTTGTGGCGTTCCTATTTTGCTCTATTCTTCTCTAGAAACAGGGTTTTCGCTTATTATCATTGGAGTAATGCTTTCGGTTATTTTCACGGCATTTGCTATGTTGTCTTCGATTGGAAGTAGAGACCGAGCCAAAGGAATAGGCATTTCTATTTTTGTATGGTTGTTTTTCGCTATAATTTATGATGGTATTTTACTGGTTCTGATGTTTCAATTTTCGGATTATCCTATTGAAGGAATTATGGCGACATTGGCAGCGATAAACCCTATTGGTCTTGCTCGAATTTTCGTGCTGTTGCAACTCAATATTTCAGCGATGCTCGGCTATTCTGGAGCAGTTTTCAAAGATATTTTTGGTTCAGGCGGCGGAATGGGAATTTCAATGGTGATTCTCTTTATTTGGATTGCAGTCCCTTTTCTGCTCTCTTATATCAAATTTAATAAGAAAGATTTATAATTTTCATCATTTGTGTTTTTTTGTAGATCTTCCCTCTTTGGGAAGATTTTTTTTTAAAATATCAATTTAGCTCTTTTTCAATTCTCTGATAAATCTCACGTTTTCAAGCCTTTATTTTATGATTACAATCATAAAAGCATGACTGGGTTTGCTCGTAATTTTATTTAAAATTTTATAAAAATATGAAAAAGACATTTCTAATCCTTTCTTGTGTTGCTTTAGGACTTATCTCTTGCAACAAAACCGAGGCTACCACTGAAACCTCAACCTCTACAGAAGCTGTAGCTGGTGGTCAAGAAGCTGTAGTAGACGAAGATTCTGCACCTACCATTGTAAAATTAGCGGCAGGAAATAAAGACCTTTCTACCCTTGTTACCGCAGTAGAAGCAGCGGGACTCACTACTTCACTCAGTAATGCAGGTCCATTTACTGTTTTTGCGCCTGTAAATGCTGCTTTTGATAAATTACCTGCTGGAACAGTTGATGATTTATTAAAACCTGAAAACAACAGTAAATTGGGTGACATTTTAGGACATCACACTTATGTAGGGGTCATAAAAACAGAACAAATGACTGACGGTCAATCATTAGGCATGGTAGACGGTAAAAATATTACTATTAAAATGGTGAATGGTAAACCTACCATCAACGGAACGGTTAATATTATTGCCACTGTTCCTGCATCTAACGGAATTGTACATGTGGTAGATGGTGTTATTTTACCAGAATAATTATTACTTAGGTTTTTCACAACAAAAGGCTTACTTATTTTTAGTAAGTCTTTTTTTATGATGTGGCTTCGTGAACTTCGTTCGCAGACCTTGGGTCTGTGCTCAGCCACCGAGGTGGAAAATTATTTTATTGTATGTTCCTTTTTATTATTTTTTGAAACGCAAAGATTTTTTATTCTTTAATTGCTTTTTTAAGGGAGCAAAGTTGGCGAAATTCATTCGCTATGAAGCTTTGTGGAGATTGTATATTTTCTATCACAAAGTTCTCGGAGATGTGGTGAAATGATGGCGCTTTTGAGGACTCTGAGGAACATTGGAAAATCGTGAAGTTGTGAGTTGTGAAGTCGTGAAGTTGAAATATTTTGCTTTTTGAAGAGATTCTTCACTATGCTACGCTTCGTTCAGAATGACATGGTTATGTTTTTTGCTCACGATTAGGAATCTGAATTATTTTTGAAACGCAAAGGTTTTATTCTTTAATTGCTTTTTTAAGGAAGCAAAGTGGGAATTCGCTAGCGAATTGATGAAGCGAGTGTTTAAATTTATATATATCTAAATGATCACAAATTAGCGAGATAGTTTAAAGTTTGGTATAATTGAAACCACACGAAAGGATTTTTGCGGTTGCGGTGTTTATTACAAAACTTCAAAAAAACATTCTGATATTTTCAAATATGAAAATTTGTACATATATTTGTACAATTAAAAGTACAAAAATGATTGTAACTAGCATTTCTGATTTCAGAAAAGACATCAAAAATTATTTAGATCGAGTGGCGAAGAATTTTGAAACTCTTATCATAAATCGTGGAAAAGATTCTGGGATTGTGGTTATTTCTCTTGAAGAATACAATTCTTTAATGGCTACCAATCACGAATTATCATCACGTATCAATGAAAAGCGATTAGATGCTGCCATTGAAAAACTTAACCAAGGCAATTCATTTGAAAAACCATTAATTGAAGAATAATGAAGTACATTTTCGTAGATGAATCTTGGGAAGATTATCTTTATTGGCAGAAAACAGACAAAAAGAAGCTAAAAAGAATTAATGAACTTCTAAAAGATATTGCGAGAAATCCGTTTGAAGGAATCGGAAAACCCGAACCTTTAAAACACAAATATTCTGGATTTTGGTCACGAAGAATTGATGAGGAACACCGATTAATCTATAAATACGAGGAAGAACAAATTTTAATTGCCAAATGCAGGTTCCATTATGACTAAAACGGCGTTTATTTTCTCTCCCTTTATTCAAATATTCTTTAAAACTCCTGAGTCATAAGACTTGGGATTTTTTTTTATTTGGTTTCTTCTGAATTTTTTTTGAAACGCAAAGGTTATTTATTATTCTTATGTTTTTAAGGAAGCAAAGTGGAATTCGCAAGCGAATTGATAAAGCGTGGTGTGTTTTAAAATGTTTTTTCCGAACGGATTTATTTGTGTTGTAGCTTCGACAGGCTCAGCCACCGAATTGAGATAAAAATTACGGTTTTCCTTAGTTTTGTTTATATTTGTTTTAGATTACTCTATAAGAATAGATGACACCGAAAAAAAACAATAACTGATTAAATTGAAAATATGAAATTCATTTACAACCAATTACTTTTCATCATCATTGCACTTGCAAGTTGTTCAAACGTATCTCAACCCACCGACCCCATTCCAGAATACGAAACCTTTAAAATTCAATCCAAAAAAGTGGGTGAAGAAAGAATAATTAATGTTTGGACACCTCCAAACTACAAGAATGATAAGGATTCATTAGCCGTGATGTATATGGCAGATGGTGGGATAAAAGAAGACTTTCCTCACATTGCTAATACATTGGCCAAACTTATAAAAGAAAAGAAAATAAAACCTTTAATTCTAGTAGGAATTGAAAATACTGAAAGAAGAAGGGATTTAACAGGTTTTACAGAAATTGAAAAAGACAAAGAAATCGCAGCAGTTGTTGGTGGTTCAGAAAAATTTAGAGCATTTATTAATGATGAACTTTTTCCTGAAATTAACAAACGATATAGAACTACAAATGAAAAAAGCATCATTGGAGAATCTGCATCAGGTTTATTTGTAATGGAAACCTTCTTTTTAACACCTCAAATGTTTGACCATTATATTGCTTTTGATCCTTCATTATGGTGGAATAATCATTATTTAGTAAGAACAGCAAAAGAACATTTATCTAAATTTCCATCAAACGAAAAACGAGTTTGGTTTGCTGGTTCAAATGCAAAAGACATTTCGCCTTTCACAAAAGAATTAGCAAACATCTTAAAAAAAGAAAATAAAGCTAATCTAAAATGGAAATTTTCCGATGAACCAAAAGAAAAACATACTACTATTTTCAGAGCTACAAAAGAAAAAGCAATTATTTGGACATTAAATAAAACAGAGTAAAAAGCTATAAAAGCAATATTAATAATTATTTCACAATCTTTTCTTTATTTTTTAAAAAGATGTAAAACTCCGAAGATTGAAACTTCGGAGTTTTTTACACTGTGGCTTCGACAGGCTCAGCCACCGAGATAAAAATTATGGTTTTCCTTTATTTTATTTTCTGCTTTTTGTTTATATTTGTTAAAACTAATAAACTGAAAATCAAATTACGAACAAAACAAATTCTTACCATTATTTACAAACCTATAAATTATTTAAAAGAAGCGTTTTGTAATTTATTTTCGTTTATTTGATTGTTAGAAGCAATTTTAAAACCATCTTACTCCGTAATAAGAACACAATGATTTCAATAGAACAAACAATTGAAGCTTATTCAAAATTAAAAGCATATATTTATTATGATAATTTCAACCTTTTTTTAAGAAAACAACTTTCTGAATTTGAAGCAAACAATATTGATCTAATACCTATTTTTCAAAAACTAACTGATGACATTAATACTTATATACAAACTGGGTCATTAAGTGAATCTCTTGAAAAGAAAATTAGTGAAATTAGTTATTTTATAATTCCTAAATCGTTTAGACCAAAAGAACAGTTAAAAACACTTCTAATTTCAAATATAGATTCTAATAATTATCAAATAGACAAAATTACACAACTATTCAAAGGAAGTATTGAACTCCATATAATTTCAACACTTTGGATTACTACCGAAGGTATTAACTTACAACATAAAATTGGTGACGATAATTATGGATATCATTTACCAATCAGTAAATCTACGGGTAAAATAGAGTCAGAGAAAATGCTTTTTACAAAGTATTTTGATAAATATCAAGAATGGAGAGATAAAGGAATTAAAGCAGCAAAACAATTGATAGACGAACAAAATAATGTTTTATTATTAAGTTTAGATATTAAAAACTTTTTTCATTCATGTAGTATAAATTTTCTTGAATTAAAAAATGATTTAAAACAAGAAAGTCATGCTTTGACAGATATAGTTCAAAAAATATCCGAAAAATATACAGAAATTGTCGGTTCAAATAAAACCAAAGCGACCAATGAATTACCAATTTTACCAATTGGACTGGTTTCTTCGGGAGTAATAGCAAATTGGTTCTTAAGTGATTTTGATAAACAATTAAAAGAAAAAACAAGTCCTGTTTATTATGGTAGATACGTTGATGATATATTTATTGTAGTAAGTAATGTTGATGAACCTCAAAATGATATTATTGAATGGCTTAAAAATAAATACTTTCATAATGATAATCCATTAAAAATTACTACTGAACTAAATTTTAAAAATGAAAAAGAACAATATCTATCATTTTCGGACAAAAAATATGATGGTTTAAAAATTCAATCTGAAAAACTCAAATTATATTACTTTAATCACGAATGGCCTCACGCAATGTTGAATAAATTTCAAAAAACACTTGAGGAAAATAGTAGTGCATTTTGGTTTCTTCCTGATGAAGAAGAAATGAAAGATACACTTGATGATGAAGCTTATGATTTGAAATACGAGGACACAGTAAATAAATTTAGAAGTATATCTGAAATAAAAGCCAGTAAATATGGAGCTTCAGTATTTTTAGCTAAAAAAATTAAACTTGCTATTCTTCATAACTCTATTCCAGATGATAAGATTACATTTCAAGTTTTTAGATTCTTTAAGGGAATTTCAGTTTTGTCATTGTACAATATGTGGGAGAAAGTTTTCACATATTTAATTGTTACCAATAGCGTCCTAAATAAAAAAATAAGAAGGAATTAAAGTAACTCAAAGTATCTTTGAGGTTGTACAACAAAAAAAC
>NZ_JASMRM010000022.1:0-25039 GCF_041431305.1 Cloacibacterium sp. Arc13 | reverse complement strand
TATACTTGAATTACTCCCAAATTAAACTTATCTGTAATAGGAGAATTATTTGCAACTTCTATTCCTGCAGATATCCATTTTCTGGTGTCTAACGGATTGATAATAGCATCTACCCAAATTCTAGCTGCCGAATATTCTACTTTTATTTGTTTGGTGTAGTTTTGAGTGATTTTTTCTACAAGTGCATTATGTTCTTCTGTTGTAATTTCCTTTCCTTGTTTTTTGAGAGTAGATTCTTGAATTTGAACCAAAACTTTTGCTGCTTGTGAGCCTCCCATAACGGCTAATTCTGCCCAAGGCCATGACACGATAAATCTAGGATCATATGCTTTTCCGCACATGGCATAGTTCCCTGCTCCGAAGGAGTTTCCTGTAATAATTGTAAATTTTGGAACTACTGAGTTGGCAACTGCATTTACCATTTTTGCACCGTCTTTGATGATTCCTCCATGTTCTGATTTAGAACCTACCATAAATCCAGTTACGTCTTGTAAAAAAACCAAAGGAATTTTTCTTTGATTACAATTGGCTATAAATCTAGTGGCTTTATCTGCAGAATCTGAATAAATAACACCTCCAAACTGCATTTCACCTTTCCCAGATTTTACCATTTTTCTTTGATTGGCTACAATTCCTACTGACCAACCATCGATTCTTGCGGTGGCGCAAATAATAGTTTTGCCATAATCTGGCTTGTATTCTTCGAATTCTGATTGATCTACAAGTCTTTTAATGATTTCATAAGTGTCATATTGTTCTGCTCTAGAAGCGGGAATAATACCAAAAATTTCTTCTGGATTTTCTTTAGGAGGAAAACTTTCTGTCCTATCAAATCCTGCTTTTTCGAAATCACCAATGGATTTCATAATGTTTTTAATTCTGTCTAAAGCGTCTTTATCATCTTTGGCTTTGTAATCTGTAACTCCAGAAATTTCGCAATGTGTAGTTGCTCCACCTAAAGTTTCATTGTCAATATTTTCACCGATTGCGGCTTTTACCAAGTAACTTCCAGCTAAGAAAATAGAACCTGTTTTATCTACAATCATTGCTTCATCACTCATAATTGGGAGGTAAGCTCCACCTGCAACACAACTCCCCATAATGGCAGAAATTTGGATGATTCCCATAGAAGACATTTTTGCGTTATTTCTAAAAATTCTACCAAAATGTTCCTTGTCTGGGAAAATTTCGTCTTGCATAGGAAGATAAACACCTGCAGAATCTACCAAATAAATGATGGGCAGTCTGTTTTCCATGGAGATTTCTTGTGCTCTAAGGTTTTTCTTTCCTGTAATTGGGAACCAAGCTCCTGCTTTTACGGTAGCATCATTGGCTACAACGATGCATTGTTTACCTGAAATTTTACCAATTTTTACAACTACTCCAGCACTTGGACAACCACCATGTTCTTCATACATTTCGTGGCCTGCAAAAGCCGCTATTTCTATCGCTTCATCATCATTATCAAGTAGATAAGCGATACGTTCTCTAGCGGTGAGTTTACCTTGTTCGTGCTGTTTTTGTAAAGCTTTTTCTCCGCCACCTTTTTTGATTTTGGCGTAGAGTTGATTAATTTCTGAAAGCCTGAGTTTATTAGTGTCTTCGTTTTTATTGAATTGTAAGTCCATAATTTATTTTGTGTCTCTAAAAATACACATTTTATAAAAAATAAGAAATGAATTCTGAATGAGATGTACCATAAATTTAAATTTAACTCTGAAAGTGTTTTTATGACCGAACTGCGCCCGTGATGGAGCCATTGTTGGAGCTCTCCCGAAATGAAATGGGAATGAATTTGGCTTTTCGGGAAGCGACTGGCGACAGCACGAAATTGGCGCCAAAAAAAATAAAAATTTAACTAATTTTTAAGAAATATTGAATCTTGTTTTTCCGTTATTGATAAAAAGAATTTAATGATTTATTTTTCCTAATTAGTTTTTATAGTTTATTATTTGAGCAACGCCCCGAATTTTCGAAGAAAATTCGGGGCGTGTTTATAGGAATGAATTGAGGAAAGCCAATGATAAATAGAAAATTAATGATATTTTTGTACTGAAAATTTGAGATATGTATAAAACTTCTACTTTTAGGCTTCATTTGATTGTTTTTTTATGGGGATTTACTGCTATTTTGGGGAAACTGATTCATGCGAATGCAGAAGTTTTGGTTTTCTACAGAATGCTATTTGCATCGGTTTTTCTCTATTTATTCATTAGGATTATCAAAAAAGACAGCATAAAAGTTTCTAAGAAATTGCTCTTAAAATTAGTAGGAATAGGAAGTTTAATGGCATTTCACTGGTTGTTTTTTTTCAGTTCTATTAAGGTTTCTAATGTATCTATTGCGCTGAGTTGTCTGGGAACATCTACCTTGTTTGCCGCACTATTAGAACCTCTAATTTTTAAAAGAAAAATAGACCTTTCGGAGATTGTGATGGGAATCGTGATTGTGATTTGTATTTCCTTAATTTTCAAAGTAGAATTTCAGTACAAATTAGGAATTATTTACGGGTTAATTTGCGCTTTACTCGGAACTATTTTCTCTGTTTTTAACGGAAAATTATATGGCAAAACATCATCTGGAAACATTATTTTCTATGAAATTTTCGGAGGATTTCTAGTGATTAGTTTGTATTATGTTTTTTCTGGTCAAATTTCACAAATTGGCGAAATAAGTTACCGTGATTTAGCGTTATTAACCTTATTGGCGAGTGTTTTTACAGCATATCCTATGTTTGAATCAGTGAATTTGATGAAGTACATTTCACCATTTACCTTGATTCTTACAGTAAATTTAGAGCCTATTTATGGAATTATATTGGCTTTTTTTATTTTTGGAGAATCAGAAAAAATGAGTGCTGTTTTTTATGGAGCATCTTTGGTTATGATTTTGGCAATTGTTATTAACGGAGTCATTAAAGCAAGAAAAAAATCTAAAGAAATAGCGATAGAAAACACTTAAAAGTGATATTAAACAAATTTGATGAAAAAATATTTACTTCTTTTAACCTTTTTGTCAGTCATTGGCAACGCACAAATCGTAAGAAAATATTCTAACGAATTTCTCAATATTGGAGCTGGAGCCAGAGGTTTAGCAATGGGAGGCGCTGTGATTTCTAATCAGAATGATGTCTATGCTCCGATGTGGAATCCAGCTGGTTTAACCGAAGTAGAAAGTGATTGGCAAGGTGCAGCAATGCACGCAGAATATTTTGAATCTATTGCGAAATACGATTATATTTCTTTCGCCAAAGCGCTCGATTCTAAAGATGGAGTTTTGGGAATTTCTATTGTGAGATTGGGAGTGGATAATATTTTGAACACTACTCAGATGATAGACTCCGAAGGGAATATTGATTATGATAAAATTTCTAAATTTTCTACTTCAGATTACGCGGGAATTATTTCTTATGCTTTTCGTCCTGGTGGAAACCAAAAACTAAGTGTTGGAATTAATGCCAAAATAGTTTACCGAAATATTGGGAAATTTGCCAATGGTTTTGGGTTTGGATTTGATGCAGGAGCTATTTATCGCGCAGATTCTGGTTACCAATTTGGAGCTATGCTGAGAGATGCCACTACTACGGTTAATTTTTGGAGTATCAACCAAAAAGAATTATCAGCAGTAGTAAACGGAGAAGAATTCAATCCCGCTCCAAAAGATAAAATGGAAATAACCATGCCTAAACTTAATCTAGGCGTTTCCAAAAATTTCGAAATTAACAGAGATTTAGAATTATTGCCAGAAGCCGGTCTTAATGTAGATTTTGCCAAAACCGCTGCAGTAATTTCTACCGATTTTGCAAGTATTTCGCCTTATTTGGGTGCGGAACTCAGTTTCCAGAAAATGATTTTTGTAAGAGCTGGTCTCAATAGATTCCAAACAGTAACCGATATAGAAGACCTAAAACGCAAAGTTTCTATGCAACCAAGCGCTGGAATTGGCATCAAATACAAGGGACTTACGCTAGATTACGCCATCACCAATACAGGAATTGGCGGCAGCAATTATTTCTCGAATTTCTTTTCTCTGAAATTGGATATGAGGGATTTTAGATATTAGAAGCAACCCGTTTTCAGTTTTTAATCACGTTTTCACCTGCTTTCGCCACTCGCTTTTTTGTTTTTTTTAGATTCTTCGAATTCTCTCAGAATGACAAAAAAAAACAAAAAGAGCTCAAACAAAGGCTCAATCAGGGCTATTTTTCACTTTCATTTCTTCGTAAGCACGTTTTTCAGAAAATTAATTTCATTAGAACTTATTTATTTTTTACATTTACTTCACTAAAATTTCTCACAATGAAAAAATCATTTGCACTTGCTTTCTTGTTTTTCACTCTTATATTTTCCGCTCAAAATATTACCGATTACGAATACATTTATGTTCCTAAAAAGTTCAAAGATTTTGAAGCAAATGAATATAATCTCAATACCCTTTTGAAAAAAGCTTTAGAAGGGAAAAAGTATAAAGTAATTCAAGATGACATTGTAAACTGGCCCTTAGAATTAAGACAAAATCCTTGCAAAGTTTTAAATGTAGATTTACTTAATGATTCTAACATGTTCAGAAACCGACTGAAATTACAGTTTTCGAATTGCGAGAAAAACGTAGTTTTTGAAACTAAAGGAACTTCTATGATTAAGGATTTCGAGTTAGGCTATCAAGACGCGATGAATATTTCACTCAAAAATTTACAAAATTCTCAACCCAAAGAAATAGAAATTTTAGCAAAACCAACTGAAAAAATTGCAGTAGAAGCTGTTGTAGAAAAGCCAGTTCAGGCTGTAGTAACTTCTACAAATTCTGCAACTCCAGAAGTTTCTAAAAAAGCAGAAAGTTATAGCAATGGAACGATGAGTTTCCAAAAAATTCAGATTTCTAAAGATCAATTCATTTTGGTAAGTTCTAGTAGTTCTGTTCCTTTTGCTACGTTTAAAAATACAACAAAATCAGATGTTTACAGAGTAATTTTAGAAAACGGAGCTTCTACCATTGGTTACACAGAAAACGGAAATTTAGTCATAGAAATCCCAACCAGCGATGGAAATTACAAAAAAGAAGTTTTTGTAGCTAAATAGTTAAAAATGAATTCTAAAAATATCACTTGGTTGATTACTATTATAGTTGCATTAATTTTTTCTTATTGGCTATTTTTTGCGAACATTTTTATAATCACAAGTGAAGAAAGACTGAAAATAACTTTAGAAACTAAATTTTACTCTTTTATTTTTGGGAAAACTATTATTGGAATTATTTTAAGTTTAATTGCAACTTTAGCAATATTCATTATTCATAGTTTAATAAGACTTTTTACCAAAACAAAAATTTTTAACGCTAAAAGTTATCTTTACTTTTTTACTTATTTTTTAATTTTTAGTGCAGTTTCGTTAGTATATTTCTTTTATGAAATTTTTAATTTGAATTAAAAAACTCCCAAACTACTTTCCCTTTCTGTTTACCAAGAATTTCTTCTAGAGTTTCTAGGTTGGCTTCTTTCACCCGTTTTACAGATTTTAGTTTTTTAAGAAGCAATTCTATGGTTTTTTCGCCAACTCCAGGAATTTCTTCTAACTCAGATTTTATGGTATTGTTGGTTCTGCGTGTTCTGTGATGTTTCACACCAAAACGATGAGCTTCGTCTCTCACTCTCTGTAAAACTTTTAGCGTTTCAGATTTTTTGTCTAAATACAACGGAATTGGATCTTCTGGAAAGAAAATTTCTTCCAAACGTTTTGCAATTCCCACAATCGTAATTTTTCCGTACAAACCTAATAATTTCAAACTTTTCACCGCAGAAGAAAGTTGACCTTTTCCTCCGTCAATCAAAATCAGTTGCGGAAGATTTTCGCCTTCATCCAGCATTCTTTTGTAACGTCTGTAAATCACTTCTTCCATCGTCGCAAAATCATTCGGACCTTCCACTGTTTTTACGTGAAAAATTCGGTAATCAGATTTACTTGGTTTTCCATCCTTAAAAACAACACAAGCAGAAACAGGATTACTCCCTTGAATATTAGAATTATCAAAACCTTCAATATGTCTTGGTTCTACAGGCATTCGCAAAAGTTTTTGCATTTCTGCCATAATTCTGTTGGTGTGTCTTTCTGGATCTACTATTTGAACTTGTTTCAGTTTTTCGAGTCTGTATTCTTTAGCATTTTTTTCAGAAAGTTCTACAATTCGTTTCTTATCGCCCACTTTCGGAACGATGAGTTTTATATTCGGAATTTCTATATTCAAGTGAAAAGGAAGCAAAATTTCTTTGGATTCCGAAGCGAATTTTTGTCGGATTTCTATGAGTGCTTCTTCCAAAATTTCTTCATCGGTTTCTTCCAGCATTTTTTTGATTTCAGTAGTGAAACTTTGGACAATATTTCCGTTTCTGATTTTAAAGAAATTCACATAAGCTGCAGTTTCATCACTCGTCATCCCGAAAACATCTACATCATCAATGTTTGGATTTACAACGGTATTTCTCGCTTGGTAATCTTCTAAAATATCTAATCTTTCTTTTACATTTTGTGCCGCTTCAAACTCTAAATTGGCGGCAAAACGAAACATTTCGTCTTCTAAATATTTCCTCGCTTTTCGGAAATCTCCTTTGATAATTCCACGGATGGCGTCTATTTTTTCATCATAACTTTCCAGACTTTCTAAGCCTTCACAAGGACCTTTGCAATTTTTGATGTGGTATTCTAAGCAAACTTTATATTTTCCGTCTTCAATTTTTTTCGGGGCCAAATCTAAATTACAAGAACGAATTTTATACAAATTTTTAATCGTTTCCAATAAGATTTTAGCAGGACGAACTTTGGCATAAGGTCCGTAATATTCACTTCCATCTTTGATGATGGTTCTAGTCAAAAAAACACGCGGGAAATTTTCGTTTTTAATACAAATCCAAGGATAGGTTTTGTCGTCTTTCAACATCACGTTGTAAAACGGTTGATGTTCTTTTATCAGATTATTTTCTAATAAAAGCGCGTCATATTCAGAGTTTACAACGGTCGTTTCTAATCGTACGATTTTAGAAACCATAATTCTGGTTCTGTAACCGTTTTGATTTTTGTTGAAATAAGAAAGCACTCTTTTCTTCAAATTTTTAGCTTTTCCTACATACAAAAGTTGTCCGTTTTTATCGTAATAACGGTAAACTCCGGGTTCTGAAGGAAGTGTTTTGAGTTGAAGTTCGAGGTTTGAATTCATTGAACAAAAATAGTGAAAAAGTATTGAGATACGGGATTCGTGTTTCGAGATTTTTAACTCGAAAAATTTTATAAAATTTTGAAAATTTGTTATCTATTTTTATTTAGCATGAATTAGGCTCCGTAGGAGCCAAAGGTTTGTAGGATATTCAGCGTATAAAAGTTGAGCTCCGTAGGAGCGAAAGGTTAATCATAAAATTCAAACAAATATTTTTCATCAAATTCCACATCAAATTTTTTCAAAAATTCTAAATATTCTTGTCTAAAACTTTTCTTCTGATGATGTTCTTTTTGATTCAAAATATACTTTACAACATTATCTATTTGACTTTTAGAATATGAAAATGCGCCATAACCTTCCTGCCAATGAAATTTTCCAATAAACCAATTTTCTTCATTAATTATTTTTGAAGAATTTGATTTAATATCTCTTACAAAATCTGAAATTTTGATGTCTAATTTATTAAATCCAACCAATAAGTGAATATGATCAGGATTTGCATAAATTGCTAATAATTTTTGTTCTTTACTTCGTATAATTCCAGTAATATATTGTTGAAGTCTTTCTCTGTGAGATTCTAAAATTTGAGATTCTCTGCTTTTTACAGCGAAAATAAATTGAATGTAAATTTGTGAATAGGTGTTTGCCATTTTTGGGTTAGTTTTTGGTGTCGCTCCTACGGAGCTTTTTTTGATATCACAAATATTTCTACAAACCTTTGGCTCCTACGGAGCCGACTTTCAAAACAATAAATTTATTTTGTTTCCATTGCTTCAATATAAATGGCTTTTCCTTTTGGCAAAAGAACAGGTTCAACAAATGGTTGTTCATCAAGAATTTTCACAGAAATGATGGCAGATTTATCAAGCAAAAGATATTCTTTTTCGTCAACGAAATGTTTGTTGAGCACAATTGGCAAGAATTGGTCTGCTTTTGAAATTTTAAATTCTTTAACAATATTTTTAAAATTTAGAAATTGAGTATTTGGTTTAGTTTTAAAGATTAAAACTCCATTTTTTGCTCTATAACCATATAATCCCGTTGCTCTTTCTCCTTTTATAACATTAATACTTTCAATGTTTTGAACATTAATAGCAGAGCAATCAGAAAAAGTTGGCATTCCGTCAATTACATAAAGTACATTTTGGAAGTTATTGTTATCTCGTATTTTTACATTCTGAGAGTTGTTAGAAATAATTTTTTCAAGGTTATTTTCTTGAGCAAAACTCATTTGAGTAAAAGACAAAGCAAGGAAAAATAATAATTTTTTCATGGTATTAATTTTTATAAAGTTACAAATAAATCAATTCAGTTCCACCAATTTTTCTGCCGAGATTTTCCATCGCTTTTTGGTATAAATCAATTTGTTTTTTGTGTTTTTCTGACGGATTTCCGGTTTTAAAATCGATGATAAACCAAGTGTCATCTATTTTTACCATTCGGTCTGGTCTGTAGGTTTTTCCTTCAATTAACAATTCTCTTTCGCTTAAAACTTCTTGATTTTCTGTAAAATATTTGGGATATTTTTCAATGATTTCAAAAATTCTATAGGCAATTTCAGATTTTTCAGTTTCGGTGATTAATCCTTCTAAAAGATATGATTTCAAAACTTTTTCTACATCATTTTTAGTATTGATTTTTGCTAAAATTTCGTGGGTGAAAATTCCGTTTCTTACTTTTTCGTTTCTTTCTTGGTAGTTTCTGGAAGGTGTTGCGATGGTAATATTCGCAGATTTCTCGTGCTTTTGAGTCAAAGAAGAAATTTGTTGAGAAACGTGTTGTTTTTCTTCTTTTTTACTTTGTTTTTTCAGCGTATTTTCATCAATTTTAAAAATATCAAAACTGTCTGCATTTTCTACATTTTTAGATTTTAAAAAATCATAAATTTCAATATTTGATGGATTTTCGTTTCCGTTTTTATCTCTAGTTGGTTTTTGAACATAAAGAAACAATTGTTCTACAGGTCTGGTTGTGGCTACATATTGCAGGCACAATCTATCGATGAAATTTTTGTAAGCATTTTCTTCGTTAAATTCAGAAATTTGGTCATCGTACGTTTGTAGTTTTTTCTCGAAACCTCCAATATTTACCGATTTCAAAGCGGTATTTTCTTCCAAAGAAAACCAATCTTGAATTTTACTGTCTTTATGCGCATTTTCCATCGGAAGAAATACAATCGGAAATTCTAAACCTTTCGCTTTATGAATAGTCATCAATTGTATGGCATGAATATTTTCCGAAGCTTGAATGCTTGTGTTTTTGCCTTCTTCTTCCCAAAAATTGAGGAAATCTTTCAAAGTTGCACCCGCATTTTGCGTGTAATTGTAAAGCAATTCCAAAAAATTGAGCAAAAAATCGGTTTCTTTATCTTTTACCGAAAATTCGTGGATGTAATATTCTATAAAATTGTACAAATTAAGATGCGGAAAATCTTCCTGTTTCAGCGCAACTCCATATTTTTCTTTGATGAAGGTTTCAATATCTTTTTTGTTTTCGATGTCTAAAATCTGCTTCATTTCTACCGAAAAATCCTGCATTGTTATTCTGCCAGATTTGTTTAATTCATACATCATTTTTACCAAAAATCTTCTGTTTTTAGGAAAAGTTTCCCAATACAAAAACTGAATCAAAGCACGAAGCGTTCCCGAAAGTTCAAGTGTTAAACCTTTTTCAGAAATGGTTTTAATGTAGGTTTCTTCGCCTTTGTAATTCACTTTTAGATTTCCCAACAATTTAGAAAAATTGAAAATATCATTATTTCCTCGGCAAAGAATGGTGATGTCGCTAAATTCAAAACCATTATTGATGCACTCTTGCAAATCTTGTTGCATTTTTTCGGTGCAATCTTGGTAATAAATTTCCTTCAAATCATTTTCTAAAAAATGTACTTTCACTCTGCCTTCTTTTCTAGAAAAAGCGGTTTGTTCTGCATTTTTTCCGAATAATTTGGCGTGTTCTTCATTCAGGTAACTTCCGTAAAAATGATACAATTCATTATTGAATTTCACAATGTTTTTAGCACTTCGGAAGTTTTGTTGAAGCGTCTCAATTTCTACTTCAATTGGCGAAAAATCTTTTTTATTGATAATGTCGAGCATTATTTCTGCATTTCCGCCACGGAATCTGTAAATACTTTGTTTCGGGTCGCCAACTAACGTAAAACTAGAATTTTCGGTAGCGATATTGTGGTCACGAAGCGGAAGAAAATTCATCCATTGCAACGCTGATGTATCTTGAAACTCATCAAAAAAATAATGCTGAAACTGTGTTCCTACTTTTTCATAAATAAATGCAGAAGGTTCATTGCGCAGATTTTCATTAATCAAAACATTGAATTTTGAAAGCAAAACCAAATCGTTTTCATCTTCAATGAGTTGTAATTGGTCTTGAATTTCTTTATTGACTTTCAAAGGTAAGAGTGCTCGTAAAATTTTCTCTTTTTTCTCTCCAAGAATATAATTTTGAATAATTTTTTTGCGATTTTCAATTAAAGTTTCTAAAATTCCGAAAATTTCAGATTCTTTCTTTTTACCTTTTGCAGAAGCACCTTTTTGAAAATTTTCTAATGTTCCAATTTCTTTTTCTTCAGATTCATATAATAAAGGCTCTTCCTTTTCTTCAAATTTTTTAAAAAAACTACCAATCCCGTTTGTTTTTCCTCCAGCAAAATCTTCGATTTCCAAACCGTTGTTTTTTATCAATTCTAAAGAATATAGGGCAATTTTTTTAGAATTTTCTTTCAGTTCTTTAATCTCAGTTCTGATGTTATTTTTGGTGTTTTCATAAGCTTTCCAATCGAAATCTTTATTTTCTTCGAGCCAATGATAATGCTTGTCATTCACAAATTCTTTGGCAGAATCTAACAAAGTTTTATTGATGTTGACACGTTCGTTTTGGTCAAGACTATAATTTACATAATCCAAAAAAGCTTCGGAAATTTGTTCGTTTTCGCCAATTTTATTGAGCATTTGATCCACCGCTTCAATCAGAAAAGGTTCTGGCTGAATTTCGAGATTAAAATTCTGCGCCAAACCCAATTCATAAGAAAAACTTCTCACCAATTTTGCGTTGAATTTATCAATCGTTCCGATGTTTAAAGTAGAGTAGTTGTGCAAAATATAATCCAACACTTTCTGTGAACGGTGATGCAAATCGTCTAACGTAATTTTCTTGCCTTGTTCTTCAAATTTTTGTTGAATTCCGAGCAATTTATCGTTTTCGGCGTAGTTTTCTTGTGTAAATTCCTTGAGCCAAGAAAGAATTCTTTCCTTCATTTCGTTGGCTGCTTTATTGGTAAAAGTGAGCGCCAAAATATGACGAATAGCGTCTTTTTGATATGGATTTTCAAGGCAAATCATCAACACTCTTTGTACCAAAGTGTAAGTTTTACCAGAACCGGCAGAAGCGTTGATGGCGATGTATGGTTTCATTTTACTAATTTCTTGAAATTTTTTGGAAATAAAAAATCCGTTCAATTTTTTTGAACGGATTTTTACCATAGTTGGAATGTTTGATAGTCTATACTTTTTCAATTTTTTCTAACCATCCATCAATTTTTGCTTCATCTAATAAAGTGTCCATTTCTTTGAATGTTGGAATCCTTGCTTGACCTCTTTGTGGTCTTAAGCGATTTAGTTCATCTCTCCAAATGAATCTATAACCAAATTCGCTTGTTCCATTTTCATAAATATATTGACACCATTGAAAACAAAGTTTCCAGTCTTTATGAATAATGTTTTTGGGGACTTCTTTAATTATTTTAACTCTTGATTTCATGTTATTGTTTAAAAAGTTCAACATAGATTTCTCCTTCTGTGTTTTTTTGAGCGGTGTAATAATAATTATTTCTTCTTGTGTAGGGACGATTAAACCAATCGGGTTGAGTTAGTTCTATGGTTGCATCACAGCCACAAGATTTATTTTCTTCATTTCTTGAAGATTGTCTAATGTTAGTTATTTTTATAGATTTTTCTATATTAGCCATTTGTAAAGAGTCTCCGCCATGAAACCTTCCTAATATTATATCTTTTACGGTAAGTAACACATCTTTGTCATCACACTCTGGGGTTTGTTTATTGCAAGATATTATGGACAATAACGGAATAATAAATAAAATTCTTTTCATGTTAAAAATTTTTGTAAAAGTAAATAAGTGATTTTGATTAAAATTACGGGAAACCGTAATGTAATATTTTTTGTTTTTCTTAAGTTAGTTTTTTCAAATTTACCACCATGAAAAGCAATTATTGAGATTAGAATTACTAACACAAGAAAAAAATTACTAATTCCAAAAATTATTTTTACATTTGAGTAAAATATTTAGAAATGAGTTTAGGAGAAAAACTAAAACAAGCAAGACTTACCAAAAACTTCTCACAAGAATATATGGCAGAAGTTTTACAAATTTCGCAGAAAACATATTCTAATTTCGAGAACAATAAAACAAAACCAGATTTTAGCCAAATAGAAGAAATTTCTAAAGTTTTAGAGACGAGTATTTTAGAGTTTTTATCTGGCGAGAATATGTCTTTTTATCAAAATAATTCAGGTGTTAATAATGGTTTTGTAGTTAATAACTTGTCCGAAAAATTAATAGAGCAATACGAATTGAGAATTAAAAAATTAGAAGAAGAAAACAAATATTTAAAAAGTCTTCTTGATAAATTTGTAAAATAGAATTTATATTTTTCACATAGCGTTCCTACGGAACGCCTTTTTTGTGCTTACTTTTTTCTACACACATTACGTTCCTACGGAACGAGAAAATTATAAAAAAATCCGTTCAAAAAAAATTGAACGGATTTAATATAATTTATAAGCGGATTGCTTCGTCAGTCGTTGTACTCCTTCCTCGCAATGACGTTTTTCGAGTCTTCCATCTTCCGACTTCTAACTTTTATTACATCATTCCAGGCATTCCTCCTCCCATTGGTGGCATTGCACTTTCAGGTTTTGGAACTTCTGTGATTACACATTCTGTAGTTAATAGCATTCCTGATACAGAAGCTGCGTTTTCTAAAGCAACTCTGGTTACTTTGGTTGGGTCTATAATTCCAGCTTCTAGCATGTTTACATACTCGTCAGATTTTGCATTATAACCGAAATCTCCACTTCCTTCGGCTACTTTAGCTACAATTACAGAACCTTCACCACCTGCATTTGCTACAATTTGTCTCAACGGTTCTTCAATCGCTCTTTTTACGATTTTGATACCAGTAGATTCGTCTTGATTAGCTCCAGAAAGGTTTTCTAATGCAGCAATTGCTCTTACTAAAGCAACACCACCACCAGCTACAATTCCTTCTTCTACAGCAGCTCTAGTTGCGTGAAGTGCATCATCAACTCTGTCTTTTTTCTCTTTCATTTCAACTTCAGAAGCAGCACCTACGTAAAGTACAGCAACACCTCCAGCTAATTTAGCCAATCTTTCTTGCAATTTTTCTTTATCGTAATCAGAAGTAGTAGATTCCATTTGAGCTTTGATTTGGTTTACTCTACCTTTGATTTCTTCTTCGTTACCAGCACCGTTTACGATGGTTGTATTGTCTTTGTCTATAGTTACTTTTTCTGCTCTACCAAGCATTTCAATCGTAACATTGTCCATATTGAAACCTCTTTCTTCAGAAACTACTTGTCCACCAGTTAAGATGGCAATATCTTCTAACATTGCTTTTCTTCTGTCTCCGAAACCTGGAGCTTTAACGGCAGCAATTTTAAGAGAACCTCTCAATTTGTTTACTACTAAAGTTGCTAAAGCTTCGCCTTCTACTTCTTCAGAAATAATTAAAAGAGATTTTCCTTGTTGAGCAACTGGTTCTAGAACTGGTAATAATTCTTTCATTGAAGAGATTTTTTTCTCAACCAAAAGAATGTAAGGATTGTCTAGTTCAGCCACCATTTTCTCAGCATTGGTTACGAAATATGGAGATTGGTAACCTCTGTCGAATTGCATACCTTCTACTACATCTACGGTAGTATCAGTACCTTTTGCTTCTTCTACAGTGATTACACCTTCTTTACCTACTTTAGAGAACGCTTCAGCGATTAATGAACCGATAGTATCGTCATTATTTGCAGAAATAGAAGCTACTTGTCTAATTTTTTCGGCAGAATCACCTACAGATTGAGATTGAGATTTAAGGTTTTCAACAACTGCAGTTACCGCTTTGTCGATTCCTCTTTTTAAATCCATAGGATTAGCACCAGCTGCAACGTTTTTAAGACCTTCTCTTACGATAGCTTGAGCTAAAACAGTAGCAGTAGTAGTACCGTCACCAGCAATATCATTGGTTTTAGAAGCAACTTCTTTCACCATTTGAGCACCCATGTTTTCTACTTTGTCTTCTAGCTCAATTTCTTTTGCTACAGAAACACCGTCTTTAGTTACGTGAGGAGCACCGAAAGCTTTTTCAATCACTACGTTTCTACCTTTTGGTCCTAAAGTTACTTTTACTGCATTTGCTAATGCATCAACACCTCTTTTTAGAGCGTCTCTTGATTCAATATCGAATTTAATTTCTTTTGCCATAATATTTTTACTTTTTGGCTGTCTGCTTTCTGCTTTCAGCATTTAAAATTATAAAGTTTAAAAATTTCAAAAAACATCAACAATCTTTGCTGATCGCTGATTGCCGATAGCAGAATGCTATCCAAGAATTCCTAATAAATCACCTTCTCTTACAATTAAATAATCTTTACCGTCTAGTTTTAATTCTGAACCGGCATATTTACCGTAAAGAACTCTATCGCCAACTTTTACTGTCATTGGTTCGTCTGGTTTTCCGTTGCCAACAGCAACTACAGTTCCTTCTTGTGGTTTTTCTTTTGCGGTATCAGGGATGATGATTCCTGAAGCTGTTTTAGTTTCTGCTTGTACAGGTTCTACTAAAACTCTGTCTGCTAATGGTTTAAAATTTACTGACATATGTATAATTATTTTTAAATTTTCTGTGATAGAATTCTCCAATTTTGTGCCAATGGCAATTCTGCAATATAAATTGAAAATTGAGAGATAATTTGGCAGATTTTTCTCAAAATGAAGTGAAATTTTGGCAGAAAAAAGCCACTCATTTTTTGTGAGTGGCTTCAGGGTTATATCAATTATTTAAGGTTTAATTTTTCTTTCCTGCGGCTTGCATTGGGTTTACCATTCCAGCAGCAGCTCCTCTTCTTCTGTTTTCTTGGTTCTGTTTGAACACTTGGAATTTAGAAGTGCTTTCTGGTGTAACTTTATCAGCAGTCCATAGGTTATTAGTGGTGTCAATATCGGCAGTTTCTAACATTGGGTCTAATTGAATTGACTTTAATTTTTTGTCAAAATAGTATGTTTTAGAAACTTTTTTCTCGTCTGATCTCCAAATTTGTGCTGGGATTTTATCGTTTAATTTAGTTCCATCATCGAAAGTGAATTCTAAAATAATTGGCATTACCATTCCTCCTTTGTTAGAGAAGTCAATTTGGTAGCCTGTGATATTTTTTAGACTTTCTCTTTCTTTAGTGTCAAGATTTTTCGGAGCTTCACCTTTGATGGTGTATTCTTTTTGAGTGTCTACTTTTTCTAAACCTCTTGCGTATCTCCAATAGAAGTCTCTTAAAGATTGGTCTTCATCAGTTTTGAAAGTAATTTTCTTATCTTCTTTATTTCTGATTTTAGAAATATCTTCGAAGTCATTTACTTGTGGTTCGTCTACTTTGTATTTAAAATCTCTAGCTTGTGGTTTTCCGTCAAAATCTGGAGTTGCAACAGTAACTTTGTCAATGGCTATGTCTACTGCATCTGTGCTGTAGAACCATCCTCTCCAGAACCAATCTAAATCTTCACCAGACGCATCTTCCATCGTTCTGAATAAATCTGCAGGTTCAGGATGTCTGAACGCCCATCTTTTAGAATATGTTTTGAAAGCTTTGTCAAAAAGTTCTCTTCCCATGATGGTTTCTCTCAAAATATTAAGCCCAGTTGCAGGTTTTGCGTAAGCATTCGGACCGAAATGAATAATGTTTTCAGAATTGGTCATAATAGGCTCTAATTGGTCTTTTGGCAGTTTCATATAGTTCACAATGGTGTGAGCTGGTCCTCTTCTTGAAGGGAATTTATTATCCCAAAGTTCTTCGGTAAGATATTCTACAAAAGTATTAAGACCTTCATCCATCCAAGACCATTGTCTTTCGTCTGAATTAATAATCATTGGGAAGAAATTATGTCCTACTTCGTGGATAATTACTCCAATCATTCCGTTTTTAATTCCTTCTGAATAGGTTCCGTCTTTTTCTGTTCTACCATAGTTGAAACAAATCATAGGATATTCCATACCGTTTGACGCTTCTATAGATTGTGCTACTGGATATGGATAAGGAATCGTGAATTCTGAATACGTTTTAATCGTATGAGCTACTGCTTTAGTAGAAGATTTTCTGTATAAATTGTATGCTTCCTTAGGGTAAAGACTCATACACATTACTTTATTGTTATTTTCTTCAATCAATTGTGGCATTGCGTCCCAAATAAATTTTCTAGAAGAAGTCCATGCGAAATCTCTTACATTTTCTGCTTCGAAAGTCCAAGTTTTTCTATTTTTTGATTTAGATTTTTCTGCTTTTTTAGCTTCGTCTAGTGTAACAATTTCTATCGGCTCTTTAGTATTTTGCGCTTTTTGCCATCTTGCAAACTGTTCAGCGGTTAAAACTTCTGAGAAATTTTTTCCAGAACCTGTAGAAGCTACAATATGGTCAGCAGGAACATTCATATTTACTTTGAAATTCCCAAAAGTAAGGGTGAATTCTCCACGACCTGTAAATTGGTGATTTTGCCAACCTTGATTGTCGGAATACACACAAAGTCTAGGATACCATTGTGTCATGGTAAAAAGGTGGTTGCCATCTTCAGGGAAGAATTCATAACCGCCTCTTCCTCCTTGCTTCATTCTGTCTGGAATATTATAGTTCCAATCGATTTTAAATTTAAAAGTTTCCCCTTTTTTTAGTTTTTTAGGTAAATCTATTCTCATCATAGTTTTATTCACCACATAAGAAAGCGCATTACCATTAGCATCAGTTACTTTTTCTAAATTAATCCCGAAACCATTATCTTTTACGGGTAATTCAGTAGCTTTTAATCTATCAGATGAAATTTGTTTAGCTAGAGTAGAAGAAGATTGATAACCTGCATCTTTAGTGTTGCTCGTGTCATTTTCATCTAATTGTAACCAAAGATATTCTAATTCGTCTGGTGAGTTGTTGTAATAAGTAATTGTTTCGGAGCCTTTTAGATTAAGTTTGTCCTCGTCTAAATAAGCGTTGATTTCATAATCAGCACGTTGTTGCCAATATTCATGGCCAGGTGCTCCAGAAGCGGTTCTGTAACTGTTTGGCGTAGGTAAAATAGTACCTAATTGTTCGAATTTATTCCCATGATTGCTCCCAGGATTATTCTGGTGATTTTGGGCAGAAGTACTTACGAAAGCGTAAAGAAAAACAAAAATACTTAGAACTTTTTTCATTATAAATTTTTAAACTTTATTGATTTGTTAACAAATATAAAAATTTGTTACAACTAAGCATGTTTTTTTTATAAAAAATAACTGTTATTATTGTTTTATGCAGATAAAATTGGTTAAGGAATCCTTTCTAATGCCATTTTTAGGGCGAAAATGAAGATAGGAACAGATATAATGTAAATCCAAATTTTATTAGAAAGCTTTAAAACCTCCGAGAAAATATAATGTATGAATAGTGCGATGGCTACGACTACAATTTGCCCTAATTCAAGTCCTACATTAAATCCAAATAACGGTAAAGTAATGTCTTGTTCACTTGCGAGCATCATTCTTACAGAATTGGCAAAACCCATTCCGTGAATTAAACCAAATAATAAAGCCAAATAATAATTGAGTTGTATGAGTTTTTTCTCGTTTTTAGAAAAAATAATGTTGTCTAAAGCAGTGAAAACGATAGTGCAAGGAATTAAAAATTCTACCCAATCAGAAGGAAATCTGAAGACGTCTAATGCGCTTAAAACCAAAGTTAAAGAGTGCCCAATCGTAAATGCAGTTACTAGAATTAAAACTTTTTTCCAATCTCTAAAACTGAAAATAGCAATGAGTGCCAAGATGAATAATTGATGATCTAGAGCGTCTTTTGAGATGATGTGTTCCCAACCTAATTGTAAATAAAATAAAAAATCTTGCATGTTTTAATATTTGAGTTACGAAAATAATGATTAATTTCGGAACGGATTTTGAAATAATGAATGCATGAAAAAATTCTTCTTACTTTTTACTTTTTTACTGGCTTTTGTAGTTTCGGCGAAACCTATTCATCCTTATCATGTTGGTTCGGTGGAAATTAATTATAATGCTAAAACCAAAACTTTTGAGATTTCTGCCAAATTTTTTTTAGACGATTTAGAAAATAGTCTTAATGCCAAGTATAATAAAACGTTACACTTTGGCGAAGAAAAAAGTAAAGCAGGATTAGACCAAGCTCTAGAAAATTATTTTGCAGAATATTTTAAATTGAAATCAAATAATAAATTCCTGAAAATCAATTATTTAGGCTTTGAAGAAGATAAAGAATCTGTCAATGTTTATCTAGAATCTGAGGCGACAGAAATGCCTAAAAAAGTAGAAACCGCAGTGAGTTTATTGTACAGTTTTTTTGATGATCAAATGAACATAGTTCACATTATTGTAAATGGCGAACGAAAAAGTTCTAAACTAAACTATCCGGATCGATATCTGTATCAGATGTTTTAAAATTATCATTCAAGGAAATACAGAACTGATGTAAATCTGGGAAAAATTCTTCGTAGCAAGAGCGCAAAAACTCTTTGTGATGCTGGAAAAAACCATAAACAGGAATAGAATTGTCCAGATATTTTGCTTTATTCAAGACATTATTAATGCTGTATTCCATTCCCCAATCAAAACGATAATTATAGAGCCAATTGTCTTTTTCCATTCTAGGAAGGACTTTTCTGAAATTTTCAGGTAAAATGGCTTCGTGATTATTGAGAACTTGATAAACATGAGCAGTGAAATCCCGCCATTCTTTGGCAGATTTTACATTTTTATCATTGGCTAAAAAATAATCAAAAACCACATCTACGAAAGCGCCAGAATACAATCTTACAATCGGTTGGAAAACGGTTTTGGCTTCTAAAACTTTTGGGTGAACATCCGTAAAAGCATCAATAGCTCTATGTAGCGTAATTCCTTGCTGAATTCCTTCTGATAAATGATCTCGCTTTTTATTTTTAATAAAATCACCAATCAAATTCCCCACGATTTGCTCATCGGTAAAAGAAAGGTAAGTATGTGCAAGGAAATTCATTTAGTCTAGAATTGTCTATTAAAGTTATTAATTATTATTTTCAAATTTAAAAAAATTATTAATTACAAGTCTCGAAAATATAATGCCGAGAATAATACTGACTATAATAAAAATAATTAAATGATTACTATTTGGTTCAGGGCCTACATGATGCATAATGTCATCCATATATAAAAATTTCATCCAAAATGGAGGAGTTCCTGCTTCTGGAGAATGATAGGTACAAGCATCTGGAAATGGTAATTTTGGAGAAATTATATAAAAATCTAGATACCCAATTAATACTCCACAAATTATTGTAAAAATTGGAATGAAAAGCCAATAAAGAAAATATTTTTTCATTTTTAGAATTCTTTAAAAAAGTTTTTCGTGGAACTCTTCTATTTTACTTACTTCTTCTATTCTAATCCCGAATTTTCTTTTAGGAATTTTGTTGAGGTTGGAAACAAAAATCTTTTCGTAGCCCAATTTTTCAGCTTCCGAAATTCTTTGTTCAATTTGAGGAATGGGTCTGATTTCTCCACTCAAACCTATTTCTCCAGCAAAACAATATTTCTCTGAAATGGCTAAATCTTCGTTGCTGCTCAAAACAGCTGCGATTACCGCCAAATCAAGGGCAGGATCGTCTGTTTTTATTCCACCGGTAATGTTCAGGAAAACGTCTTTTGCGCCCAACATAAAACCAGCGCGTTTTTCTAATACAGCAAGAAGCATGTTCAGTCTTTTACTGTCAAAACCAGTACAGCTGCGTTGCGGAGTTCCGTAAACGGCAGTAGAAACCAAAGCTTGAATTTCTAGAAGCATCGGTCTGTTTCCTTCTAAAGTAACGGCAACTGCATTCCCAGAAAGTTCTTCAAATTTTTTGGTGATTAAGATTTCCGAAGGGTTTTTAATTTCTTTTAAACCTTGAGTCACCATTTCATAAATTCCAATTTCTTGTGTAGAACCAAAGCGGTTTTTCTGAGCTCTTAGCAATCTGAAAAGGTGATTTCTGTCTCCGTCAAAATTAAGAACTACGTCTACCATGTGTTCCAGAACTTTTGGGCCAGCAATTTGTCCGTCTTTGGTAATGTGACCGACTAAAATAACTGGAATATTTTTTTCTTTGGCAAATTTTATCAATTCTCCAGAACATTCTCTAATCTGCGAAACCGTTCCTGCAGCACTTTCTAGCAATTGAGATTGTAAAGTTTGAATAGAATCTACAATCATCAAATCTGGCTGAAGATTTTTGGCTTCCATCAATATTTTTTCGATAGAAGTTTCGGTGTATAGGAAACAATTTGGATTTTGAATATCAGTAATTCTGTCGGCACGCATTTTAATTTGCGAAGCGCTTTCTTCACCAGAGACATACAGAATTTTCTTCTTCATTTTTAAGGCAAGTTGGAGTAGAAGCGTAGATTTACCGATTCCAGGTTCGCCACCAATGAGAATAACGGAGCCTAGAACAATTCCGCCTCCTAAAACACGGTTCAGTTCTTCTGAAACAGTTTTCAGACGAATTTCTGTTCCTGTTTCTACTTCGGTAATGTTAATGATTTTTTGTTTCCCGCTTCCTAGAATATCATAGTGAGAAGATTTTTTTTCTACAATTTCTTCTACTAAAGTATTCCACTCTCCACAGTTTTTGCATTGTCCGTGCCATTGCGGATATTGCGTTCCACATTTCTGACAATAGTATGCTGTTTTTATTTTTGCCACAGATTTATAATTGATAAATGATGTTGCAATTTACAGAATTTTTGAAATAATTAATCGTTTTTGGGACTTTAGTCAAAATCCATTAACTTTGCACAAACCTAATCTAATGAGTAAAAAGAATACCAAATACATCTTTGTGACAGGAGGTGTAACTTCGTCTTTGGGAAAAGGCATTGTTTCGGCTTCACTTGGCCTGCTTTTAAAATCCCGAGGATTTAATGTAACCATCCAAAAGCTTGATCCTTACATTAATATAGACCCAGGAACGCTTAATCCTTATGAGCATGGAGAATGTTATGTAACTGAAGATGGCGCAGAAACCGACCTAGATTTGGGTCACTATGAAAGATTTCTAGATTCTGCCACTTCACAGAATAATAACGTTACTACAGGAAAAATCTATCAAACCGTAATAGAAAAAGAAAGAAAAGGCGATTTTCTAGGAAAAACCGTTCAGGTAATTCCGCATATTACGAATGAAATAAAACGCAGAATAAAAATTCTTGCTAAAGAAAATTACGACATCATCATTACAGAAATTGGCGGAACAGTAGGCGATATAGAATCATTACCTTATATAGAAAGTGTTCGTCAATTAAGATGGGAGCTCGGCGAAAATAATTCTATGGTCATTCACCTTACCTTGCTTCCTTACCTTGCTGCAAGTGGCGAATTGAAAACCAAGCCTTCTCAGCATTCTGTAAGACAATTAATGGAAAGCGGAATTCAAGCAGATGTTTTGGTGTGCAGAACAGAGCATAAAATCACCAAAGAAATTAAAGCTAAACTGGCACAATTCTGTAACGTTCCTGCGGAAAATGTAATCGAAAGTATAGATGTAGAAACGATTTATCAAGTTCCGTTAGAATTACAAAAACAAAAATTTGATGAAGTGGTTCTTAAGGAATTGGCTTTGCCAATGAATCAAGAATCTGATTTGAAAGATTGGAAAAACTTCCTTAAAAAATATAAAAATCCTAAGAAAAAAGTAGAAATCGCTTTAGTTGGAAAATATGTTTCGCTTCAAGATTCCTATAAATCCATTGCCGAAGCATTTATTCATGCAGGAGCTTCGCAAGATACAGAAGTGAAACTGAGATGGGTTTACAGTGGTGATTTAACCGAAGAAAATTTAGCGGAAAATTTCAAAGGAGTTGATGGAATGCTTATTGCTCCAGGTTTTGGAGATAGAGGAATAGAAGGAAAAATTTTGGCAGCTAAATTTGCTAGAGAAAATAAAATTCCACTTTTGGGCATTTGTTTAGGAATGCAGATTATGACCATCGAATTTGCGAGAAATGTTTTGGGGTTAAAAGATGCCAATTCTGCAGAATTTGATTTAACGACTAAAAACCCTGTTATTTCTTTAATGGAAGAACAAAAAAATGTAGTAGATAAAGGTGGTACCATGAGGTTGGGCGCTTGGAAATGTCAATTAAAACCTCACACTAAACTTATAGAAATCTACGGAAACAAAAATATTACCGAAAGACACCGTCATCGCTACGAGTTTAACTCAGATTATTTAGAAGATTTCGAGAAAAATGGCTTGTATGCTTCGGGAATTAATCCAGATACTAAATTAGTAGAAACTTTGGAGCTGAAAAATCATCCGTTTTATATAGGTGTTCAATATCATCCAGAATATAAAAGTACTGTAGCTACACCACATCCGCTGTTTGTAGCTTTGGTGAAAGCAGCTACAGAAAAATAAATCTTAAACTCTCATTTTTTGAGAGTTTAATTTTTTAGAAATGACAATCTGACAAAAAATTCATATTTTTGTCACCCAAATTAAAAAGGAATGCTATTTGAGAAAATTAAATCTCAAATCTTAAATTTCAAATCTTAAATTAAAGTAATGCAAAAGAATAACGGATTAGATAAAAATCAACTGATTAGTTTTGTGATTTTTTCTGCCATTTTTATGGCTTTCATGTTTTATTTTCAAAACAAACAATCAGACGAAAAACAAGTAGCAGATGCTAAAGCAAAAACGGAGCAAAAAGTAGCTTCTAAAACTATTGCTAACAATATTAATGCTACAGTAAATGCAGCTGCAATAAAAAATGTTACGGTAAAAAATAAAGAGCTTACCTTAGAATTTGCAAGTTTGGGAGGTCAGCTTTCGTCTGTAGAAATTAATCAATACAAAGCTTATAATGCTAAAACCGATAAGCATGATTTGCCACTTTATTTAATAGAAAAAAATAATTCTAGCTACGGATTTCAGTTTAAAGATAAAACAGGAAAGGTTTTCAATACAAAAGATCTAGTTTTTGTACCTAGTGTAAAGGATAACACTGTTACCATGACCGCTCAAGTTTCTGGTGCTACAATTCAGTATGTGTATCAACTTTTAGATAATTATACTTTAGATTTTAATGTTAAAACTCAAGGTTTATCTTCTATTGTTACAGATGAAAAAGCAGATTTCCACTGGAATTACACTGTAAGAGGAATGGAAAAAGGGCGTTCGCAAGAGCAAACCCATTCAGAATTTAATTATGCTTTTGATAATTACGGTTCTACCGATTATGATACAAACGGATTTGAAGAGCCAGAAGAAACCCTAAATTGGTTAGCAGTAAAACAACAGTTTTTTGCTTCTATTATAGAATCTACTAATGGTTTTACTCATGCTAAAGGAACTCAAGAAACCATAGAAAAAGGAGAATTTTTGAAAAAGTTCAATTTTGAAGGTCAAGTAAAATTGGCAGGAAATGAATTGAATCAAAATTTCAAATGGTATTTCTTACCACTTGATTTGCCGTTACTTAAAAAGTTTGAAGGAAAAGAATTTGATACGATATTACCTTTAGGTTGGAGTTTCATAGGAACTTTGAACAGAATCTTCTTTGTGCCAGTTTATAACTGGTTATCTGATTGGGGAATTCCTGCAGGTTGGGTAATTTTCTTAATGACTATTGCCACTAAACTTATCTTGTCTCCAGTGATGTTTAAGCAGCACAAATTAAGTGCGATGATGAAGGTGGTAAAGCCAGAAATAGAAGAAGTTACAGAGAAATTTAAAGGTCAAGAAAACGCAATGAAGCGTCAACAGGCAATTATGGAAATTTACAGAAAAGCTGGAATTAATCAAATGGCGGGCTGTTTACCAGCGCTGGTTCAGATTCCTATTTTCTATGCGCTTTTCCGTTTCTTCCCGAATATGATTGACTTAAGAGGAAAAGGGTTCTGGTTTGCAAATGACCTTACCGCTTATGATGATTTAATTAAATTGCCATTCCATATTCCATTAATCGGGGAGCATATCAGTATTTTTGCGGTAGCATGTACCATCGTAGTTTTGATTTATACAATCATGACTTCTGGGCAAATGCAACAACCGCAGCAAGAAGGAATGCCAGATATGAGAATTATAATGTATATTTTCCCAATTACATTCTTCTTCTTCCTGAACACCTCTTCTTCTGGACTTTCTTGGTATTATTTTGTGTCAAATGCTTTAAATATATTAATTATCCTTGCGATTAAATATTGGATTTTAGATGAAAAGAAAATTCATGCTCAGATTCAACAAAATAAATCTAAAGCACCAAAACCAGAAGGAAAATTTCAGAAACGTATGCGTGAAATGATGGAAAAAGCTCAAGAACAACAAAAAATGCAAGAAGAGCAACGCAAAAAGCCAAATAAAAAATAATTCAGTTTAAAAATAGAAAAAGTCGGTTAAAAAATTAACCGACTTTTTTATTGTATTTAATGTCTAGTCCTGAAATAGCGATACACAAAAAAACATCGTTATGCAAGAACAACAAGAAATGCTTTATTTAAAGCG